>NZ_JBHYJW010000011.1:0-15346 GCF_042741125.1 Amycolatopsis sp. NPDC058986
CCGCAGTAGTGCGGGCGGCACCCCAGCCTTCGACATGCACGAGTGGTCGGAATCATCGCCCGGCCTCGCTGCCCACCCAGCGGTTGCGACGCAATAGCTGTCGCCTCGTCGGAGGCAGTACCCGGGTACTCGACCTTGGCTGTCCCACCCGACGTGACGGCTGGCCGGTCGCGCTCGCCCACGGTAAAGAATTCGGCCTCGAGCCCTCGGTCATCGAACCGGCCTCCATGACCGCGGCACACACTTCCGGGGTCATTCTCGGTGAGGTTCCCGGAGTGCTTGAACCAGCAGATCGTCCTCGGCAGGGCCCCCGGTAGCCGGAGTCAGTGAAACGTTCTGCTGTGGAGAGGCGATGTGCGGAGCGTTGATCATCGCGCATGCCGTGCACAACATGCGGTTCTGTGTGCCCGGAATTCCGTGCATACGTTGTATGGAAAGGACGTTGGTGGGCGCAAGTCGAGGGTGTAGTAACCTCTGGTTTGAGACGGCCCTTGTGGACACTGCTGTGCGCCGCAGAGATGGTTACGACTCGACTTCTTTGTGACCTAGCTTACTTTGCAGGGCGGGGCTGTTCTTGTCATGAGTGTAGTTGTCGAAGTAGCTCCGTCTGATCAGAGAGCGTTTGCTCCGCGTCCGTGGTGGGCCCGGTGGGTGCGTCCGCTGGTGCTCGTGGCTGGTGTGCTGGTGGTGTCCGCCGGGGTGGTGGCCCGGGTCGGCCGGTTCGGTTTCAATCCGAGCGATCAGGGTTTCGTGCTGGCGGCGAGCTGGCGGATTCTGCACGGGGAGATTCCGCATGTGGATATGGTGTCGCCGCGCCCGCTCGGCTCGGCGTATCTGCATGTTGTGGATTTCGCGTTGCCCGCGCCGCTGATGGTGGCGTCGAGCTTCGTGATGATGGTGCAGCTGTCGGTAGCGACGATCGCGCTGGCCGCGTTGCTGACGAGGACGTCGCCGTTGCGGTGGGGGCCGCTGCGGATGTGCCTGGTCGCGGCGGCGGTGCTGGTCAACCTCAACACGTTCCCCGTGATGGCCTGGCACACCGTCGACGGCGTGTTCCTGGCCGCCGTGGGTTGGTGGGCGCTGGATCACGGGCTGCGCGCCGAGACGCGGTGGGCGCGCTGGCTCGGCTTGTTCTGCCTGGGCTTCGCCGTCATCGTCAAACAGAGTTTCGCGTTCACCGTGCCGCTGGGCATCCTCATCCTGCTGCTGCACCCCGCCGCACGAGCCCGGGGATTCCGGTGGGGCCGGTTCATGGTGGACCTGCTGTGGCTGGGCGCGGCGCCCCTGCTCTATTTCGGCATGGTCACCGCCTCCGGTGGACTCCCGACAGCCCTGACGCAGCTGACTGGCGGTACGCAGACCTGGGGCGAGAACATCTACCAGTTCTGGGCTGGCACGTTCGCGGACGGGACCGTAGACCCACGAAGTTATATCGTCGCCGCAGCCGTCGGCGTGGTGTTGCTCGCCGGGGCCTGGACGTTCCGGGGCCGGCTCGGGCGCGCGGGTGCCTGGATCCGGGTCATCGCAATGCTGGCTGTCGCCGTGGTCACCGTCGGGGTGGTCGTAGCGGGGAAGTTCGAGCACGCGGGCTACTGGTCGTTCGCGGTGCTGTGGATTTTCCTCATCACCTCGGTCGTCGACGGGATCGTGCGGCGCCAGTTCCCGTGGCAGCACCTGCTGATCATCGTGCTGGCATGGATGTCCACCTTGTCCTGGGGCTACCCGTTCCCGTCGCTGCTGGCCGGAACGATGGTGCTGGGCACCCTCGACCTCTTGGCCCGCGCCGTCGCCGACCTGCGGTGGCCACGTATCCCCGCACCGCGGCTACTGGGCGCGTCGGCCGGTGCGGTCATCATGGTGATCACGGGGGTGCAACTCGCGGAGGCGCACGACCGGGCGCCATACGCGGATCTACCGCAGTGGGAACTCAGCGCGCATCTTGGCACGGCCGCGCCGGCGATGCGCGGAGTCCGCAGCAACCCCAGTGTCGGGCTGTACCTGACCCAGATCCGCGACTGCCTCACCCGGTATCCAGCCTCCAACGTGGCAGTGCTGCCGGACGACGCGTTCGTGTACCCGGTATTCAAGGTGCACAACCCCTTCCCCATGGACTGGCCACTGCCGATGGAAATGGTCGACGACGGCAACCAGCGCATGATCGACACCGCCCACCAGCTCGACCGCCAGGGCGACTACCTGGTGCTGTTCCAGGCGGTCACGACCACGGGGCTCGCCCAGGGCCAGCCGCTACCCTCCCACGTGCCACCCGAGATCGGCACCGCCGGACACTCCGATGTGGAGCCTCGCATCCGCGCGGCACTGACCGGACAGAAGATCAGCTGCGGCAGCCTCGCCGGCGTCTGGTCCCCACGACGATAAGACAGCCGCCACCTGCCTGACCCGCTCGCACACAAGCCAGCTGTAGAGGCCCTCTACGTTGGCAGGCGATTGTGCACAAAGACCTCGTCCGCATTCATCTTGACCATCACAATCTCTCCGCCTGTCTAAGGTCGTGGAAGTGCCGATAGGGGAAGGGCCACTCACTCACCTGGAGCGCCAGGAATGTCGGCCGCGCGTCGGCAACGGTACTCGAATGGTGCCGCGATGCCAGGCGTCGGAAACAAATCTCGTGTTGGACGGCACAAGTGCGATCCAAGTGCCAAGATCACTGATCAGTGCCATCAATCCTGAGGACCTACAATTCGGCCCCTGCCCGCGCAGTCCTCTCAGCGCGGCGAGGTTAGCGGGCGCCGACGGGGTTCTCTGCTTGGCGGCATCGACCCATCTGGCCGTGCGAGGCAGGGCGATCCGGTCCGCGCCGGGCTACGGCGCGCACAGCGGCGGGCCGTTCTGCTGCCGGTAGAAGGCGTTCGGGTCGACGGATTGTCCGCTGGGCTCGACTTGGAAGTGCAGGTGCGGGCCGGTGGATTCGCCGCGGTCGCCGACCTCGGCGATCGGTTGTCCAGGTTGGACAGTCTGGCCGACGGCGACGAGGTTGCGGTTGTTGTGGCCGTAGGTGGTGATTACACCGCCTACGTGTTCGATGCGGACCCAGAGGCCGTAGCCGTTGGCGGGGCCGGAGGCGATCACGCGTCCGCTGCTGGCGGCCACGATCGGGGTGCCGATCGGCGCGGCGATGTCCTGCCCGCGGTGGAATTCCCCGCCTCGTGGCCCGAATCCCGAGGTGCAGCGCCCCGCGGTCGGCGCCACCCAGCCTCCGCTGCTCGGCGCGGTGGGCGCGCAGGTCACTCCGATTAGCGCGCCGACGATCTGCCGCGCGGCCTGCTCGTGGTGGGCGTATCGGTCGGGGAAGCCGGATGCCTGGACTGCTTGTGCGGCGGGGGCGAGGCCTATCTGTTGCCAGTTGGGTACGGCGAGCAGGTGCTTGTAGAACTGGGTGGCGGCGTAGGTGGGGTCGGTGACTTGGGGTGGGCTGCCCCAGCCCATCGAGGGGCGTTGCTGGAACAGCCCGAGGGAGTCGCGGTCTCCGTAGTTCAGGTTGCGGAGCCCGGATTCGGTGATCGCGGTAGCGATCGCGATCACCCATCCGTATTTGGGAACTTGGAGTTGTTTGCCGACGGCGACGATGGTGGCGGCGTTGGCGATCTGGTCGGGGTCGTATCCGGCCACACTGCCGGTGGTGGAGCAGGCGATCACGCCGCCCGCGTTGCTGCTGGCTCCGTCGGTGCCCAGGATCGCGCCGATGCTGGCAGAGAGGAGCAGGACCGGCGCGAGAGCCACGCAGCCTGCGGCCACGGCGATTTTCACGCTGGCTTTCACGCGGCCCTCCTCTATCTCTCGGCGGGGGCGCGGGTGTGGGCGAGGTCGGCCAGGTGCCGGCGGTGGCGGGCGTGCAGGGGCAGCCAGACCGGCCCGCCTGGCGTCGCGAGGTCGTCGCCGCTGGCGGTGGCGATATGCCAACCGACGTCCCCGTTGGCCAGCGCGGGTCCGGTGTGCTCGACCGCGGTCAGTCGGTCGCGCAGGTTGGCCTCGCGGGTGGGCGAGTGGAGACCGAACAGCACCCAGAACCCGTGGCGTTGCTGTGTTTTCCGCGCGGGGTGCGGGCCGCCTGCGCGGGCGAGCTCGGCGTAGCCGTCGAGTTTCTCGAGCACGCGGGTGAGTGGTTCGGTGCCGGTGTCGTGCTCGTAGCAGGCCACCAACACAGCGCCGTGCTCGCGGTAGACGATCAGCGCGTCGGGTCGGGCCAGGCCGCCGCAGTCGGTGGCGGCGGAGCGTTCGCCGTGCCACAGCCGCAGCTCGGTCTCGCCGCTGCCGCGGGCATGCTTGGCGAGTGCGGCGACGACGTCGTTGATGCCGAGCAGATGATCGAGGCGGGGGTCGGTGGCCAGGCGCAGCACCTGCTCGCGGACCGAGCTGGGCCGGGGTGGGGTGGTGCCGTGCATGGCGGCGAGCACGTTGTGTCCGGCGATGCCGAGGGTGTAGCGCCAGCCGGTGAGCGTCCCGTTGGCGGTGGGGTGGCGGAACCGGTCGAGCACGTGCCAATGCCACAAGGCGAGCAGCCGCCGCTGTGCCCGGTTGAGATTGGGATACGGCAGCAGATCGGCGATCTGGTCGCTGGTGAGCACGCGGTGCTCGTCCAAGAGCCGCAGCAGGCTTCGGTCCCGTTCGGTGAGCCGGGAGGCCAGCTCGACCGGGTCGGCGACCCCGCCCCGTTGGCGAATCCGGCGGCATGCCGGAGGGCTCGTCTCGGGTGTGTTTCCGTTGTTAGGCATAGGAATCCTCCAGTCACGGCTGGCGGGGCGACGACCAGCGCACCCTTGGAAATGCGTCAGTCGAGGTCACCGTCGAAATCGACGTCGGTGTCGTCGTGCGGGGCGCGGGTGGCGAAGGTGCGGCGGCTGCGCGCGCGATCGCGGGTGGCCCGGTCGATGCCGTGTGCGCGGGCCGCGGCCCGCAGCTGGTCGGCCCGGCCCTCGATCACCGGGGGCGGTGGCAGGGTGCGCAGCGTGAAGCCGGTGGTGTCGCGGTTGTCGACCGACAACCGGCACGCGGCCTGGTAGCGGGCCAGCCGGGTGAGGTCGCTCGCGTCGAGGTGCGGGCCGACGTGCGCGGCCAAATGCCGGGCGTCGTCGGGGGAGACGCCGAAGAAGAATTTGTTGCGGGCGTTGGCATCCAGCGCCTTCGCCAGGGCGGCGGTGAGTTGGTCGAGGTGCTGGTGGGCGAGCACCCAGCCGACGTGGTAGCCGCGGGACTCGGCCAGTGCATCTCCGAGCGGCGTGGGCAGGTGCAGGAAGTTCTGCGCCTCGTCGATCTCGATAGTGGCGTCGGCGCGGGTGTGCTCGGGCTGGTGTGAGCGGCCGATCGCGGCCTGCCACAGCGACGCCACCAGCAGCGATCCGACCAGTCGGGCGGAGTCTTCGCCGAGTTCGCCTTTGGGGAGGCGGGCAAGGAGGATGCCGCCGTCGAGGATGTCGGCAGGGTCGAAGGAGCTGGTGGCGGTGCCGTAGAGGTCGGCGACGAACCGGCGGGCGGTGACCGCGCGTAGCTTGGACAGCACCGGCCCCGCCTGCTGGGCCGCCGCGGAGGGCGTGAGTTTCTCGTAGGCGTTCCAAAACGCCCCGATCCCGGTGGGATCTTCGCGCCGAATCCGGCGGGTGGCTTCCTTGCGAAAGCGGGAATTCGTGAGCAGCAACGGGATGTCGGCGAGCGTGGAGCCGGGGCGGGCGGTGAGGGTGTAGGCGGCGGCGCGCAGGGTGTCTTCGACGCGCGGTCCCCACCAGGAGGCGTAGAGGCGGTGCAGGGTGGACACGAGGTGTTCGGCGACGGTCTCGCCCCCGAGCCCGGCCGGGTCCAGGACGTTCAGTGCTGGGGGTGCGAGTTGTTCGTCGGGGTCGATGAGCACGAGTCGCTCGCCGACGTCTTCGGGCATCCGGTCGAGCAGATCCCGGATGAGGTCGCCGCGGGGTTCGATGACGGCGATCCCGCGTCCGGCTTCGATGTCGGCGAGCGCGAGGTGCAGCAGCTCGGTCGACTTGCCTTTCCCTGTGGTACCGGCGAGGTGGAGATGGTGGCGGGCGTCGACGACCGACAGTACGACTTGGCGTGCTGGTCCGGCGTCGGTGATGCCGAGCGGTTTCGGTGTCTGGCGACGGTGATCGTTGGCGGCGCGTAGCGCGAGCCGCGCCGGGCCAGCCGCTGCTGCGGAGTCGCCGCGTCGGGCCGCGGGCGCGGGTTTCTTGTTGGTGGGCAACGACACTCCTCCCGGTGGGTGGTTAGAGGCGGCGGGTGGTGTGCGGGGGTGCGGGCACGCTGCGGGCTTGGCCGCTGGCCAGCGCCTCGGTGCGGGCGGGCAGGTGCGCCAACGCGGCTAGTTCCCCGGCCGACAGCAGCGCACCGCGCCGCAGCCGCCGCGCTGCAACGGTGGCGCGGGGTTTGGGGAGTCGGTGGCGGGCCAGGGCGTTACGCCCGGCCAGCACCGCGAACGCACCGAACAACGCGTCGGCGATCCCGCGAACACGGTCGGCGGGCTGCGGCCCGTGATGCGTGGTGGCGGCGTAATACCGCAGCACGACTTCCCACTGCGGCTGGAGTTTCTTCGCCCGGATCTCGCATAGTTCCTCGGTCTGCTGCGGATCGAGCCGCCGCAGCGACCGCTCGGTGGTGCCGTGGGTGGAGGCAGTGGACTTGCTGCCGGTGACGATCTCCATCAACTCGCGCACCAACACCGACACGAAGCTGGCCACTGCCGAGCGACGTCCCGGACGACCGGAGTGCACCCGGTCCACGGTGCGCCGGTAGCGGCGCAACCGGCGTCCGACCGCAGGTCTTGCGAGGATCTGCACGACCGCGGACTCGCCTTCGGCGAGCTGGCCGGTCACGGCTTCCAGCGCCCGCAACGGATCGACGGACTCGTCGCGCGGGTCGGGGACGCGCAGCGGAAGGTGCTCGGGCCGTTCCGGGCGCACGGTGCCGCCAGTGACCACCAGCCCCGCCGTGCCCGCGGGCGCCGACTCACCGCCCTGCCCCGGTGGGGACGGGGTGGGGGAGTGGTCGAGGACGAGGGTGCCGGGCCAGGCGGCGCGCAGCGCGGCGTCGATCCGAGCGGTCGGTATCGGCCCCGGCAGCCACATGCGGACGGCGAGGTCGCCCGCGGCGAGGTGATATTCGACGGCCAGGTGCGGCACGCCGGCGAGGAAGCGCTTCCAGCGCGGTGGGGCGAGGCTGGGCAGGTCCCACCACAACCGCCGCGCCCCGGCCACCGCCGCGGCGGGGTCGAGTCCCGCTGGGGGCAGCACGGTCACCACCCGCGCGCCGGCGTACCAGCGGCGTCGTGCCGCGCGCCGCAGTCTCGCCAGGACGGCGAGACAGGCGGCGGCGAGGACGGCGAGCACGATCACCCACGCGAGATGCTGCTGTATCCACGCGCAGGTGCGGTCAGCGGTCGTGGTGAGCGCGTCGACGATCCCGGACGTCGGGGTGGTGATCAAGGCGTAGATGTTCGGGGGTGTGTTCATGGTTCGAGGTCGTCCTCCTCGTCCGCGTCCAGCTCGGCCAGGGCCTGGGGGTCTGTCGTGATCAGCTCGTCCTCGGCGTCGGAGGCCAAGGCGTGGAAGGCCACCCGGTTCGTGCCGGAGACCAGGAGCGCTTCACCTCGGCCCGCGGCCAGGAGGTAGGCGCGTTCGCCGTCGGAAAGCCGGAACACCGTGGCGATGGTGTCGATGGACGCGGTGGACTGTCGCAGGAGGATCCCGGTGGCGGCGTTGGCCACGATCGCTTTGCCCAGCTTGGAGGCGAGGGCGTCGCCGGGGTCCTGGGACACGAACTCCAGCGCTGCCCAGTACTTGCGGGCGCTCTTGGCCAGCCGGTAAAGGAACTTTTCGGCTTCGGGCTGCTGCATCAACAGCCACGCCTCGTCGACCACTACGAGCCGGCGGCGCCGGTGGTGCGGATCGAGGACGCGCCGCCATACCGCATCGAGGGCGATCAGCGTGCCGACCGACTTCAGTTCGTCGGGCAGGTCCCGCAGCGAGATCGCCACCAGATGCCCGTCCGGGGCTGTCGTGGTTGGTCCGTCGAACAAGCCGGAGAACGAGCCCGACACATACGGCGCCAGCCGCGCCGCCAGGTCGGAACCGGCTGGGTCGCCAGTGGCGGTGCCGTCGTCGTCGAGGGCATCGGCGAGGTCGGCCAGTAGCGGTGCGGGGCGGGTCCAGGTGCGGCGGTCGGCGGTGATGCCGACCCGCGCGTAGGTGGCGATAACCGCCCGGTCGAGCACCGCCCGTTCCTGCGGCGACAGCGCCTCACCGAGCATGACCGCGAGCAGGGTGTGGATGAACAGCGACCGGCGGGTCAAGGCGTCCGGGATCCGCTGCGCGCCGGGTGGAAGGTCGAACGGGTTCAGGCGTACACCGGGCGCGCCGAGGTGGAGGTAGGTGCCGCCGACCGCGTCGGTCAGGCGCTGGTATTCGTCTTCGGGGTCGATGACGAAGACCTGTACGCCGACCTCGCCCTCCGGCGTGGGCCGGTGCGGGTCCGGGTAGAGCGAGCGCAGTGCTTCGAGTTTGGTGAAGTACGACTTCCCCGCGCCGGAGCGGGCCAGGGTGACGGAGTTGTAGTTGTCCTGGGCCCAGCGATCCCACAACACCAGGCCGTTCGAACTGGCGTTGACGCCGTACAGGCGGCCGGTCAGTGGGGCGTGCGGCGACGGATCGACCGCGGGCAAATCGGGGCTGGTGAAGGGGAAGCTGGCGGCGAGGGCGGGGGTGTCGAGGGTGCGGCGCATCCCGAGCAGGTCGACCCCGAGGGGCAGGGTGGAGGTCCAGCCCTGCACCGACCGCCACGCCGCCGGCTGTGCGTCGAGCAGCAGCGAGGACGCCAGCGACCGGACTTCGTCGACTTCGGCGTCGAGATTCTCGCGCGTGGGCGCGTGCACGGTGAGGTACAGCCCGACGCGGAAGAGTTTGACTTCGCCGCGGGCGAGGGCGAACGCCATGTCGGCGGCGTCGGCTGCGGCGGCCTCGGTCTCCGGATCATCCAGCTTGCCGTTCTCCGCACGAGAATTCCGCGTGGAGTTGAGGCGGCCCCGTTGCTTGCGCAGCCGCTTCGCCGCAGTCGCGGGGTGGAGTGGGTCGATGTGCAGGGCGACGTCGAGGCGGCCGGGGTAGGACAGGAGCGGCTCGAGCCATCCGGCGCCGACTTCGGCGGGGTAGCCGGTGATGGCGAGGGTGGCGGTGTAGCCGTCGCCGATGCGCAGCCACCGCGGCCCGACCTCCACCCTGTCCGGTCCGGCCACCGCACCCGCACTGGTCGCGCCGGACGACGGTGGACGACCGAGCGTGCGACGGGCAGCGTGGCGCAGCAGGGCGAGCGTGCTCTGGGAATTCATCGCTGTTCGACCTCCACGTCCTCGGCCGTGTCCGCGGCGGTGCCGGTGTCGGCGGCGTAGCGCACGGCGGGGTGGCGTAGGTCGGGCTGGGTGGTGACCACGCCGGAGGCGGTGCCCGCCCGGGTCGCGTGCGGGCCGCCGTTCGGGTCGGCAGCCGCGGCGAGCACGGCATGGGCCTGAGTACCATCGAGCGGAGCGACCACGACTTCGCAGCCCCGCAACGCACGCGCCGCTTCGTGCGCGCGCCGCGCAACAGTGTGTGCCGCGCTGGTGTCGCGGCCGTGCCGTCCGGTGGCGGGTTGCCGGAGGACGACGGTGACGTGGCGGCGCAACAAATCCCGTGACTGCGACAGCTCGCGCAGGAACTCCACGTGCCCCAGGCATGCCGCTTCCAGGGCGGGGTGCGGCAGGCCGCCCGCCTCGTCCGCGAGCACCTCGAGGTAGGGCTCCAGATCGAGACGCTGGGCACGCACCACGATCTGCACTGGACCCGACAGCGAGTGCAGCCACCGGGAAAAGCCACCGATGAGCGCGTTCTGTTCCCCGGCGGTGCGCAGCCCGAAGTTCACCGTGGAGCACGCGGCGGCGTGCGCGGTGCCATGCGTGCCGAGGTCGATCGCGCCCTCGACGGAGATCGCCTCCGCGGGAAGCCGCAGCGGTGCGGGCAGCGGCCCCGCCTTCACTCCGATCCAGGCGGGCGCGTCGGGCACGGTGTCACCGTGCACGCTGTCGGCGGGCACCAGCCGCTTCGGACTACGCCACTGTTTGAGCGCGGCCAAAAGCCACGCATCCAAGGTGAGCCCGTCCCGACGCACGGTCACCACCGCGAACGCGGCCCCGGCGATCGGGATCGCCGCCGCGGCGAACACCACCGGCGATACCACGGCGTGGGTCGCTTGGTAGAGCCCCCACAGCAGCAGCCCGGTCACGCCGAGGATCCCGGCCTGCCGCGCGGTCAACCCGAACACGATCTTGTCCGGCTTCTCCACATCGGCCGGCACCCGCGCCGACATCGGTACCTCCTCATCGCTGCGCATCAGCGACCCCCTTTCCTCGGGTTACGCGGTGTTGGCTTCGCCGCGCCGGCGCGCGGCGCGCCTGGCTGCTGCCGCGCCGCACCGGAGCCCTCGCCGTTGCCCGCGCGTGCGCCGCGGCTCGCCCCGCTCGGGGCGGGCGGCGCGGTACCGGGTGCCTGGAACCTGGGCGCCTTCACCGGCGGCGAGGAACTCCGGCGAGCAGCCGGGACCGCGCCCGTGTCGCGGGGCATGGTCCGGTCGCGGGCTTGGCTCGCCGTCATCGGGCGCGCCGCCCGCGACGACCCCGCAGACCGCGCTCCCGCGGTGGTGGAACGGCGCCGCGTGTCCGGTGAGCCCCAGCGGGTGGATTCGATCGGTGGCACCACCGTGGCCGCGGTCGGCGTGCTCGACATCCGTGCAGGCACGTACGCGCCGGACGTCGGCGTGAATCCGCCATCGCCCAGTGGCTGCTGGCGTTCGCGGGCGGCGGCGCGCGCGTCGCGGGCCATGTGGGCGGGCGCGGCCCACGCTTGGGCGGCCCGCACGCGTGCCGCCCGCGCGGCCCCATGGGCCATCCGCTGCGCACCCGCCCCGAACCCTGCGGCAGCCCGGTGGGGCACCGCGCCACCGGGACGCGGGCCATCAGTCGGGCCGCGCCCGCGCGGCCGTGCCGGTGCGCCCCCGGTGCTGCGGCGATCGCGCCCCCGGCGGGCCGCAGCGGCGCCGGCGCCCTTGCCGACGCCGAGCATTCCCAGCCCCTTGGCCAGCAGCGCGTACTTCACGATCGAGGCGATCTGCGAGCGCCCGCCGAGGCCGACCTGCTGCATCACCCAGGACGGGATCTTGATCAGGATGAACAGCAGGACGACCGAGATGATCAGGTTCATCAGCCCGCCGGAGACGCCGAGCAGGTCGGTGGTGGCGGGGCCGGAGGTGCCTTGGACGAAGAACACCTTCACGAACACGACCAGCGTGATCGCCTGCAATACCTGGATCCCCAGCACGCCGAACAGGGCGCGCCACCAGAGCTTGGCGATGCCTTCGGTGTAGGGGGAGGAGTGACAGACCAAGGCGAGGGGTCCGGCGACCACGAGGACGATCGTGATCACCAGCCGCAGCACATACATCGCCAGCAGCACCACGGCCAGGATCAGCACGATGAGCGCGACGAGGATCATGAAGATCCCGCCGGATTCGAGCTGGCGGTGGATCTCGTCCTTTACCCCGGTGGTGATGCCGCCGGAGGAGTCGCCGGCCAGGATCCCGGTGGCGATCCCGTTGACCGCGGTGATCGCGTAGCCGATCAGCGACAGGCTCGCGTTGACGGCGATGAAGCCGACCACGATCCGCGGCAGCGTCTCCTTCACCGTGACCCGGGTCTGCAACGTCTCGTGGCTGGCGACGACGATCCCGCCGACGATGATGAACAGGATGAACAGTGAGTTCGCCACCCACCGGGTGATGTTCCACAGCTGGGAGATCTGCGGATTGCCCGCTAAATCGGGGGTGGTCATCGAGGTCCGGCCGACCAGATCGAGCACCGGATCCATCGCCGAGGTCACCAAGTTGGTGAACCACCTGTCGATCGCCTTCCCGGCCTTGCACACGATGTCCAGCCACCCACAATTCGTGGCCTCGGACTGCGGTGGTGGACTCGGCGGTGTCGCCGACGGTGGCGGCGCTTCCGGGTGGTTCGGGTCGAGGACGATCGGCGGCGGTTGCACCGAGCTCGACGGTGGCGCGGGCGGCGGGGTCCACGTTGGCAGGGGCTGACCTGGGGTGGGTGGTGGGGGCAGTTCGCTGGGCCAGCCCGGGTCAGGGTTGGGCGGCAGCGGCAGCGGAACCGACGGGTCCCGCGACGGCGGCACCGCCGCCGGTGCGGGCGCGGCGGTCGGCGGGGGAGGGAGCGGAATCTCCGGACCGGGAGCGGCCACGGTCGGCAGCGGCAGTACCGGCGGCTGCGCGTGCGCCTGCCCGGCCGAGACAGTCAGCAGGGCCGCGACGAACGCGCACACCAGCCCGGCCAGGACCGCGACGCGCAGCCGGACAACGACGCGCCGCGATGCGCTCGTGGTCGAGCGAGTGGTGGTCGTCATGGGTCAGCCCACCAAGCCCTTGAGGACGGTGACGATGACCGGCGCGAGCATCGCCAGCCCGTAGCCGATCGCGGCATTGCGCAACGACTTCTTCGCCCGCTCGACTTCGCCCGGGTCGCCGTCCGCGGACAGGTAGCGGACCCCGCCGACGGTCAAGAACAAGGTGGCCAAGCCGACCAGCAGACCGATCAGGAAGTTGCGCAGGTTGTCGATGACCTGCTCCAGCGACCCCGGCGCCGCCACCACGAGCGGGTCGGCCGACGCGGGTGTACCAGTGACCAGCAGCAGCGTGGTGGTGAGCACGACGAGGGTGACGGTGCGGAGTCGCCGTCGCCGCGGGCGTCGCGGGTGGTGCGGTGCGTGCGCAGACATCCAGGATCCCTCCCGAGGACACCGGGGGCGGGTGGGCGACGGGGAGGCGAGAGGAATCAGGGAGCCGGCCACCGGCACCGCGGCCCGGAGTGCCCAGCGGATGCGGCGGTGGCGGACGGCTGCCGTGGGGCGCGTGTGCCCGGTTCTCGACCTGATTCCCCTCACACCGCTCTAAAGCGGGGTTCAGGCCGGCTTTTTGCAGACGGATTTCGACTTTTTTGCTGGGCGCTGGGCGCCGAGCCAGGAAATGAGTGCGGACTCGGCTTTTTCCCGGGCGCGACGTACGCGGAAATACGAGTCGCCCAGTTTTTCTGCGGCCTCGTACAGATGCATGTCATCCAGCCGGGTATCGGCAATCAGGGAGGCTTCGGTGGCGGTGAGCACGCCCTCGCGCACCGCCTCGGCCAGCACCAGTTCGGGATGGCCGTGGTCGGGCTGGCGTGGCTCGAACGACTCCCACCGCGGCACAGTGTGGGCGGCGTAGTCCCACTCCGCCGTCCGCAACTTCGCCCCGGCTCGCTGGGCTGCCCACACCAACCGCGGCCCCAGCGACCCCGCGTCCGGATCGATCTCCTTCAGCCGGGTGGTGAACCCGGCGAGCATCTCCGCGTCGATGTCCTCGACGTCGCCGGTGTAGCCGGTCGCTAGTTCCCCGGCCGCCTTGCGCAACCCCGGCAGCGCGACGCCGACCGCGCCGATGACCCACGCGGGACCACAGGTTTGCGCAGCGAGTACCAGCTCCCGCCACACCGCCGCCCGCGCGGCCGCGGTGGTCGCCCGGTCCAGCACTACATCGCGCAACTCGACCAACGGCACGCATCGCCGCGGCAGCCCGCGCCCGATCCGCGTGCAGTCGACGGCCAGTGGTTCCGGGCCGGTGCACAGCAGACGGAACGCCGACTCCGCGGCGTTCATCACCGAGACGGACCCGACCGGCTCGGCGACCGTGGCACGGTCGCGGTGGCGGGCCCGGGATGGTTGCGGGCGGTGGGCCTCCGGGTGCTTGGACGGCATCGCAGGACTCCCCTTGGGCGAGCCGACCCGCGGGGAACAATCGGAGCGGATCGGCGTGGACTGGACGCCCTCCATGCCGCCGGAGACCGCTTGCGCATTTCTTGCCTGTTGATCTTGAAAACGGGCTGCAAGGAAACCGCAAGGTAATCACCCCGATCGCTCAATACCGGTTGCCGATCGGACTCGCGTACCGCGTGACCTGCGGTGCAAGGAAACTGCAAGGGGGTCGGCCGGGCGGTCACCGATCTCGCCGGAAGTTCTCCGAAAAATTTCGACCACTTGGTCGCTGAGCCGCTTGCAGGTCGGTTGCTTGCGCAGGCAACAGGAGGAGCAGACCGCGGCGACGCGCGCCGCGGAAGGCCCGACTCGGGTGTGGTGAACGCCGTTGTGAACGACCGTCCCGGCACGGCTCCAGGGCCACCCCGGCGGCGCTCTCAGCCGAGCTGGCTGCGTGCTCTCGTGGCCGTGCTCTCATGGCGCCGGGCGGACACGACGCAGGCGTCCGTGGTGCAGCCGCGCCCGCGGCGGTGTAAGCAGACACGGAGTCGGTGCGCAGTCGCCCTCCCAGACTCCGAGGTCCGCGGTGGCTCGACCTGTGAGGAGAAGGCGCGCGCCACCCCACGCGGCGCTTCTCGCGGTCGGATGATGCCCGCACCGGGCGCAGCGCACCGCCGGCGAGGTACCTCAGCACGATTGCTCGTTCGTGCTCCAGTCCGTATACCCCTGCGGCGCGAACCGGCGCCTAAGCACCACCCGGAGCGCGATCCCCGGTCACCGAAGCCGAGAGCTTCGCGGGTGGATGCTGCCCCCTGGCCGCCTCAAATCCCTCGGTGTGCGAGGCCGTCTGCGGCGCGCAGGCGGGGTGTACCTGCGCCGCTGACGGCGCTTCCTGCCAGGCGCGGACCAGGCGCTCCTGGCCGGTGCGCCACCCCGCGATGGTGATCGCCAGCGCGGTCACCAGGGGGCACTGCGATGCCCGGGACAGGCGTCGTGCCCGCAACGCACGCCCGGCGGGCAGGGCGTGCCGGGACGTCCGGAAAAAAGTTCAAACTCGTCTGCAAAAACCCGAGCAACATCGCGCTTTAGAGCAGTGTCAGAGCCCGCAACCGCGAATTGCGAGGACACTCCCGATGAGCGCTATTCCTCTCTCGCCGGAATCCACAACAGAAATCGACGAACACCGGCAACCGCGGTCGCGGAAAACCGCAGCCGTGCCGCTGGGAATCTGGTTGTGCGCACCCGCCCCCGGCGACGAGCACGGGCTGCCGCCGCTGATCGAGGGCCTGTCCCGCGGCCTCGTCACCCAAGCCGTGTCCGCCTTCACGGCGCGCGGGAACACGGTCGCGGTGACCGGGCCGGACACCGCCCGGATCGCCGCGGTCGCCGACACCGGCGGCGACCCCCCCGTGCTCGGCGCCCACCCCCAGAACGTCATCGCTGGCCGCCACCACGCCCCGGCCGACCGGCCGATGAGCCCCCCGGAGCCCGGCACGGTGGAACTG
>NZ_JBHYJW010000011.1:15356-144937 GCF_042741125.1 Amycolatopsis sp. NPDC058986
TCGGGGGGGCTTTATCCGGGGCCGTGGGCGTGCCCCCCCCCCCCCCGGGTCGGCCGGGGCCGCCCAGTCGCCGCGCCCCCGCCGAGTCCTCTGCGCCGACCCCGAGACCGTCATCGCTGGCGGCCACCACGACCGGGCCGACGGCGGGATGTGCACGCCGGAGCCGGGCTCGGTGGATCTGCTGCTGGCCGTCGAGTTGCCGGCCCCGTGGATCGCCGCCGACGGCCAGCCCTACACCACCTGGGCACGCTGGCTAGCCCCCGGCGGCGTGCTCGCCGTAGCCACTCGCAACCCCGCTGGGGCGGGCCGGTTCGCCGACCACACCGGCGCGGTGGTGACCGCTGCGACCAACGCCGGGCTGAGCTATCTGCAGCACATCATCGCCGTGCTCGCCCACGTCCACGGTGATCGGCTGCTCGTCTCGAGCCCGCCGGCCTCGGTCACCCTGCCCGCCGACGCGGTGCACCCCGTCGCCCACACCGACCTGCTCGTGTTCCACACCGACTTCGCCGGAGCCGCCTGATGAGCACTCACCACTCCATTCCGCGGCAGGCGCTGACCCGCGGCAGTGATGCTCTGGTCGAGTTGCCGGTGACCGTGTGGCCGACCGCGCAGCAGGCTCCGCGCGCCCAGCGCGGCACCCGGTATGTGCCGGAGGCGACCGCGCATCCGGCGAAGATGCTGCCCGCCATCGCCCGTCATGCCATCGACACCTTCACCGCGCCCGGCGACCTCGTCCTCGACCCCATGTGCGGCGTCGGCACCACGCTGGTCGAAGCCGTCTACAAAGGCCGCGACGCCCTCGGCATCGAATACGAACCCCGCTGGGCCGAGGTCACCCAAGCCAACCTCGCCCTCGCTGCCAACGACACGGGAACCGGCCGGGGTGAGGTGCATGTCGGCGATGCCCGCCATGTCCTGCCCGACCTCGCCGAGCACTACACCGGACGCGTCGGACTACTAGTGACGTCTCCGCCCTACGGAGCCAGCGTCCACGGCCAGGTCGACGCCCCTGGACATCGACCGGTGCGCAAGCACGACCACCGCTACAGCCGCGACCGCGCCAACCTCGCCCACCGCAGCCTGCCGATGCTGCTGCGCGGGTTCACCGACATCCTGCGCCGCGCGGTTCCGCTGCTCCAGCCCGGCGGGGTCGTGGCCATCACCACCCGCCCGTTCCGCGTCGACGGCGAACTCATCGACTTCCCCTCACTCACATTGGACGCCGCGATCAACGCCGGGCTGCAACCTGTGCAGCGGTGCGTTGGGCTCCTGGCCGGACTGCGCAACGGGAAACTCGTCCCACGCTCGTCGTTCTTCCAACTCGACTACGTGCGCAAACTCCGCGAACGCGGAGTGCCCGCCTGGGTCATCGCGCATGAAGATGTTCTGATCCTCAGGACAGGCCAATCTGAAGGACCGGGTACACGCCGCAGGGTAGAACCGCTGGCGAGTCCGCACGCGTGCGGACCTGGTTCAGGCGAGTCCGACCTCCGCGCAGCCTGACCGAAACCTCGTCCCCGTCGGAGCCGGCAATTTGTCCACCCCGGCGGGGAGAGGAAGAGCGCAATCATGTGGCCGCCGCCGTAAGATCGCTTGCCCTTTAGGGCGGAGTGGAGCGTTCATGGTCGACCGGGGCGATCGCCCGGCTGACCGTGACGAGGCAAGGACACTCCATGATCTGCGTTAGCCAGCCCAGGGGAGCGGGTGCGATCGGTGGCGTTCCGCTGACCCGATCAACGGGAAGAGATCGATGCCGGGCGCTTTACCCAACGAATCCCAGCCTGACTTTGACTGTAGTCGTCACGAATCATCACGACGACGCGACGTCAACGATGTCCTGTCGGCAGGGATATCGCGCAATCAGCTTCCGCGCGCACTCGGCGCTTCCAGCGGTGACGCAACCTGGCATTACCAGCAGGCGTACCGCGGCGGGCAACGGTTGTTCGTTGGCGAGGTTGCTCACGTCGGCGGCGCTGAGGGACAGCGTCTGCGTGCCGAACTTGCCGCCGTCGTCGCTGACCTTCTCCGCTGGGCGCGCCAGCGACAAGCCGCGCCGAGTTCCGATGAAACCGACCGCGGCCGGATTGCCTGACACCCCAGGACCGGCTACGCCCGGCCCGCTGTGCGATGGAGGCCAGCGTCGATGAGGGCGGACGACGACCTCACACCCAACCCCTTGGTGGTCAATCCGCCTGCCCCGGCCATCGAGCGCCGAGGTGCGGGTCGTGTCCCGGCCTCAGGTCCGTCCGGGCTGTCGGACTACGCCGTCTCGCCGTTAGGCTCGTCCACTGCGGCGCTGATGCGTGACGACGTCCGCGTCGCAGTGCTCGGTCGGACCTCCACCGAAGACCAGCAAGACCCACGTCAGTCGATCCTGCGGCAAGTCGGGAACTGCAAGACCGCTATGCCGGACTCCTGGATCGTCGTCGCTTACTTCTATGACGTCGAGTCCGGTCGGATGGAACTCGACGAGCGTGGCCGGGGCGAGAACTACGAACGATTCGACATTCCGCTGGCGCGCGACGGCGGCATCGCCGACATGCTGGCCGAGGCCGCACACCCAAACCGCCGGTTCGACGTCGTGATCTGTGAGTCCATTTCCCGGGTCGCGCGCCGCGCCTACGAGGGACTGTCCGTCGAGCGCGAACTTGAGCGTGTTGACGTGCCGCTGTTCGCATCCAACGAGCCGATCACTCTCTCCGGCAGCCGGGCGCAGCGGGTGCTCCAACGTCGAATCAACCAGTCCATCGCCGAGTACGAAGTCCTCAACACCCTCGAACTGTCTTGGGCCGGTCTGTGCACCCACATACGCGAGGGCTACAACATCGGCAAACCTCCATACGGCTACAAAGCCAAGATCGTCCCGCATCCCAACCCTGTCAAGGCAGACAAGGGCCGCACGAAGACGCTGCTCGTCGCCGACGGCGCCCGTGCGGAAACCGTCACGCAGATCGCACACTGGCGCTACTACGAAGAACTCGGCTACGACACCATCGCCGACCGCCTCAACACCAATCTGACCAAGTACCCGCCGCCCGAGCCGCCCGGCGGGAAACGCGCTCGCAAGGCGTGGGGGAAGACGAGCATCTACGAGATCCTGCGCAACCCGAAGTACACCGGCTACCAGGTCTTCAACCGACGCGCCTCACGGTCGAAGAAGGGCAAGGTCAACGACCCGATCAAGTGGGTCTGGTCGCTCCAGCCCACCCACGAGCCACTGATCGCGAAGTGGATGTACGACGAGTTCAACGCCCGGCGCCGGGCTCGGCAAGGCTCACGCGGCGAGAACGACCTCAACCTGCACCCGCAAACCCGCCGCACCTACGTCCTGCGCGGCATGGTGTTCTGCGGCTGCGGGCGACGCATGTACGGCAACCACCGCCACAATCGCGCCTACTACATGTGCTGGCCCAAGAACAACAACCGCGGCCGCCCCGACACCTACGCAGGTCACCACCTCAAAGCCCTCTACATCCGTGAGCAGGACATCCTCGCCGCTGTGGCCGCGTTCCTCGCCGACCGCGTCTTCGGCCCGGACCGCCGAGCCATCTTCGCCGCGGACCTCGACAAACTCGACGACCACGCTGCCCGCCACCGTCAGACCGAGCGCGAACGTCTCCATCGAGTCCTCGCCGACCTCGAACGCCGCCAGACGAAGATCCTGCGGCAGGCACAAGACGGCGACCCCGACGACCCCTTCACCCAAGGACTTCGAAGAACCTACAACGACCTGGAAAGGCAGAGGAAGGCAGCGCTCGCCGCGATCGCAGAACTCGACACCAAGGACGATGCCGAACCTGGTGTGCCCCACATCGACGACATCGCCCTGCTTGACGCGCTGCCGTACCTGAGCCTCAATCTCACGGAGGCACCCGAGGAACACCTCCGGCGCCTGTTCGAGCTGCTCAACCTCACGGTGCAACTGACGAACGACGCCGAAGAGGTCACTCTGGGGATTACTCTGCCAGCCGACGAACTACCACAGATCGTCCAGCAGGCGAAAATCGTCGGCGGCCCCACGCCGCACTCTCACCAGCGCATCGGCCTAGCCGCGGGCGTTGTTCGTGCGGATGCTGTACGTGCCCCCGGGGAGGCCCGTACGGCAACCCCACGAACACGAAACCGTCCCGCGAACTGCTGATTTCCGCGGTCGTCGAGGGGCGGGCTTGGTTCAGGTCCACAAGCACGGATATCCGGGCGCACCAATAGTCCTGTGACCATCCACATCGGACACCACCGACGTCGAGGCGGCTCGCGGGCTCGGGTGCGTGCAGGTTCTCACCACCCATGTCGACGGTGTTGTTGCACAGGAACATCCGTGCGTTCTTCGCGGGGCCGCCGGGGTGTCAGAACGCGCTGCGGACGGTGCCGCCGTCGACGCGGATCGTCGCGCCGCTGATGTACTCGGCGTGCGGGCCGCACAGGTAGGCGACCGCCCCGGCGATCTCCTCGGGCCTGCCGTAGCGGCTCCTGTCGTTGGGCACGATCTCGCGGACGGAGTTGTACTCGATCTCTTCCCAGGTCTGCCCCCAGTCGCGCTCCGGTGACAGCGCGGTCAGGAAATCCCGGACCGCGGGAACGAGGATCGCGCCGGGCGCGACGATGTTGGAGGTCACGTGCGTACCGGCCAGGTCGCGGGCCAGGGATACCGCCAGATTGTGCCGGGCGGCCAGTGACGCGTTGTAGTGCGGATGGCTGTCGAACGGCTGCGTTCCCAGCCCACCTCCGATGCTGACGATCCGTCCGTAGTCGCGTTGGCGCATGGCGGGGACGAGCCGCTGGATCATCCGCACGCCGGAGACGACGTTGACGTTGTAGGTGTGCAGCCAGATATCAGAGGTGGTCTCGCCCCAGTTCAGGTGTTCGTAGGCGCCGGCGTTGTTGACCAGGATGTCGACGACGCCGCCGGCGAGCGCCTGCTCGGCGGTCCGGTCCGCCCCGGTGTCGGTGCCGAGATCGCCCACCGCGACGGCCGCCTTGCCGCCGTTCTCGATGATCGAGCCGGCGACCTCCTGCGCGCGTTGGGCGCTACGGCCGTGGATCACGACTTCGGCACCCTCGGCGGCGAGCAGCCGAGCGGTGGCTTCACCGAGCCCGGCCGTCGAACCGGTGATCAGGGCGCGACGACCCGTGAGTTGTAAGTCCATGGGAAATTCTCCGATCCAGGCAATGTCTACACTTGTATACTACTCACAGTTAAGTAGCCGCTTGTATACTTTTCGGTATGAGCCGCCCCACACCCCGCCCCCGCAACGCCGCCGCGACGCGACAGGCCATCCTCGACTCGGCCGTCACGGCGTTCACCCGCCACGGATACGACGGTGTCGGTCTCCGCGAGATCGCGGCCGCGGCCGGCGTGACGGCGATCCTGGTCAACCGTTACTTCGGCTCCAAAGAAGCCTTGTTCACCGAGGTCGTCGCAGTCTCCTTCGCCCAACCCACGATGATCCCGGGGAAACCGGGAGACACGACCGACCTGGCCGTCCAGATCGCCCGCGCTCTCGTCGCCCGCACCGCCGCGGACGCCGACCATCTGGGCCCGTTCGAGCTGATGCTCAAGTCGGCGGCCAACCCGAAAGCCGCGGAGATCATGCGTGCCGGCATCCGCGAAAACGTCGGCGCGCGGTTCACCGGCGCTCTGCACGGCGCTCATGCCGGGCAACGTGCCGAGCTGGGGCTGGCCTTGCTGGCGGGTACCTGGCTGATGCGCCGGATCATCGGCACCCCCGCACTGCGTGAAGCCGATCCCGAACAGCTGACGGATCAGGTCATCCGCGTCCTCACCACGATCGTCGAGCCACACACCGACCCGGGACCCGTGCCCGGCTGACCCGGCGTCGGCGCCACTGGTGCCGCGCGAGCAGAGAGCGGCAGGTCGTCGCGCCGACGACGTCGATCGCGTGTATGCACCGTGGCGGCACGCTGGATTCATGTCCGACACCACTTCCGGGGAATCCCGGGCACTTGCCCTGCCGAACCTGCTGCGGAGCGCGATCGAGGCCGCGCGGGACGAAGCCGGCAAGCTCGGCCGCCTGCCGGGTCACCTGATCGCCGAACTGCGCGATGCGGGTGCCTTCAGCCTGTTCACCCCTGCCGAGTACGGCGGGCTGGAGGTTTCGCTCACCACCGCGCTGACCGTCTACGAGCGGTTCGGCCGGATCGACACCTCGGCCGCCTGGGTGGTGTGGAACGCCAACTTCGGCTTCACCGCGGCGATGCTCGGCGAGGCGGGCGCGGCGAAGGTCTGGGCCGGTGGCCCGGAACCGGTACTGGCGAACGCGGGCCAGCCGGGCACCGCCGTCGCGGTGGACGGCGGGTACCGGCTCTCCGGGCATTGGCGCATCGTCAGCGGGATCGAAGCGGCCGAGTGGTTCGTCCCGCTCGGCGTCGTGATGGACGGCGAGCAGCCCGCGACGACCGAGGCGGGCGGACCGGACGTACGGCTGTTTCACGTTCGCCAGGACCAGCTGAAGATCGAGCACACCTGGAACGTCAGCGGCCTGCGCGCGACCGGCAGTCACGGGGTGGTGATCGAGGACGCGTTCGTCCCGGCCGAGCTGACCGCGAGGATCGACACCCCGCTGCGCCTGGACCGGCCCCCATACCGGCTCAACCCCATCCTCCTGGTCTTCGCCGGCTGCACCGCCGTCGCGCTGGGCACGGTCGAGCAGGCCATCGACGAACTGGTCGCGCTCGCGCCCGGCAAGACGACTCCGTTCGGTGGTCTGCTCGCCGAGCAGCCCCACGTCCAGGAATCATTGGCCCGCCAGGAAACCGCGGTACGGGCCGCGCGGCTGTTCCTGTTCGACGTGGCCCGGCGGATCGACGAGACCGCCGGGCGCGCCGAGCCGTCCACCCCCGCCCTCCATGCCGATCTGCACTCGGCCATGGCCCACGCGGCCGTCGTCGGCAGGGAGGCTCTGGTCGCGATGTACCAGCTGGGAAGTTCCACCTCGCTCTACCGGGGCAATGCTCTCGAGCGGCTGTACCGCGACGGGATGGTGGCGCTGCAGCACGTCAACCAGGCCCCGGAATTCTTCGGCGGTTCGGGACGCGTGCGGCTCGGCCTGGAACCCGGTTTGCCGTTGTTCTGACGGCACTGTGCCGGGGTGTCCAGGGGGTGGTCGTCAGCGTGCTCGCCCGGGAACGGTGATGGTCTGGTATTCGGTGTAGGTGCCGAGCCCGACCGCGCCGTACTCCCGGCCGAGACCACTGGCCTTGAAACCGCCGAACGGGCCGTCGAACCCGATGGGGGCGCCGTTGATCGTGACGGTGCCGGTGCGTACGCGGCGCGCGATTTCCAGCGCGTGCGCGGGATCGGCCGACCACACGCCGCCGGACAGGCCGTACTCGGAGTCGTTGGCGATGCGGACCGCGTCGTCTTCGTCGTCGTAGGCGATGACGACCAGGACCGGGCCGAAGATCTCCTCCTTGGCGATCCGCATCGAGTTGTCCACGTCGGCGAACAGCGTTGGCGTGACGTAGAAACCGCTTTCCAGTCCCGCCGGCACTTCCGGACCTCCGGTGACGAGCCGAGCGCCTTCGGAAACGCCGATCCGGATGTAGTCGAGTACGCGCTGCTGCTGATCGCGGCGGACCATCGGGCCGATGAAGGTCGACTCGCCGGCCGGGTCGCCGACGCCCAGGGACTCGACGAGTTCCTTGAGGCCGGCGACGATCTCGTCGTAGCGGCCGCGCGGCGCGAGGATGCGGGTCTGCGCGATGCACGATTCGGCGTTGTTCAGCAGGGAGCCGAACTTGACACCCTGGATCGCGGCGTCGATGTCGGCGTCCGGCAGGATGATCATGGCGGACTTGCCGCCCAGTTCCAGGCTGACCCGCTTGAGCTGCTCCCCGGCCAGCGACGCGATGCGGCGGCCGGCGCGGGTCGAGCCGGTGAAGGCGATCTTGTCGACGTCCGCGTGCTTGACCAGGTGCTCGCTGGTCTCGCGGTCGGCGGGCAGCACGCTGATCACGCCCTCGGGCAGACCGGCCTCCGCCAGCAGCCGGGCGAGCAGGTTCATGCTGAGCGTGTTCTCGGGCGAGACCTTGAGGACGACCGTGTTGCCGGTCAGCAGCGCGGGCAGGATCTTCGCCATGGCCGACGAGAACGGTGAGTTCCACGGGATGATCGCGGCCACGACGCCGACCGCCGCGCGGCGCACGATCGAGCGGAACGGCGCGCCCGGATCGGACGGCTGAAGAGTCTCCTCCCAGGCGAACTCCTCGGCCGCCTTCAGGTAGGCGTTCGCCTGACGGGTCAGGCCGGGCTGGCCCGCCTTGGTGAACCACAGGGCCGAACCGTTCTCGGCCGAGATGAGTGCCGCGATCTCCTCGGCGTGCTCCTCGCGGAGCTTGACGAGCCTGCGGATGACCGCGATCCGTTCCGCGGGCGAGGTGCGCGGCCACGGCCCTTCGTCGAAGGCCTTTCGGGCGGCGGCGACGGCGCGGTCGATGTCGGCGGGCTGCGCCTGCGCGGCGCGGCCCAGCACCGACTGGTCGTGCGGGGACCGGATGTCCATCAGCTCCGCGCTGCTCGGCGTGGCCCACTCGCCGCCGATGAAGAGTTGCTCGTAGGTGATCACTGAGGCCTCCTTCAGGCTGTTCTGTCTCATAAATGTAGCAGTTCTGATGAGTTAGTGGCACAGGTGTGAGGCAGAAGACGGAGAGTGTGGCCGGACGGTCGTTCACCAGGGCAGGGGGCCCTCGTCGTTGTGGAAGCGGCCCGTCCCGTTGCCTTCGGTTGCCCAGTAGACGGACGCGCGGGCGCCTTCGTCGACGGTGCGGACACCGGCGAAACCGTTGAGGTCCGTCGCGGTGTAGCCCGGCGTGACAGAGTTGACCTGAATATGCGCCAGCGTGGGATCGTCGAGGAAGGCGTTGGCGTACTTGACGGTGAGCATGTTCACCGCCGCCTTCGCCGCGGAGTACACAAAGGACTCGTGCGAGCGGGCGAACATCGAGCCGGGTTCCGTGGTTTTGCTGAACATCGCCGAATCGCTGGCGACGTTGACGACCCGGGCCGCGGGGGACTTCCGCAGCAGCGGGAGCATCGCGTGGGTCACGCGGATGAGGCCGAACACGTTGGTCTCGAACTCGGGGCGCGCGTCCTCGCCGGTGACGTCGGTGGCGGGCTTGCGGATCAGCATGCCGGCGTTGTTGACCAGGACGTCCAGACGGCCGTACTCGCGGTCGATGTGCGCCGCCGCGGCCTGGACGGAGCTGTCATCGGTGACGTCCAGGGGTACCGGGTGGACGATGATCCCGGACCCGGCCAGTTTTCCGGTCGCCCGGGCGCCCTTTTCCGGGTCACGGCTGCCGAGGAGCACGGTGTGGCCCAGTTCCGCCAGCCGGCGTGCGGTGGCCAGTCCGAGGCCCTTGTTGGCGCCGGTGACCAGGGTGATCTTGGTGGGGGACATGTGCCTGCCTCGCAAAAGAAGAAGTGAAAGTACCCCTACACTTTAATCGTAGGTAGACTACGGTTGTCAACCCGAGGAGGTGTCATGGAGGTTTCCCTGCCCACGCGCCGTCCGAAGCGGACGGACGCACGACGCAACTTCGACGCGCTGGTGACGGCGGCCCGGGAAGCGTTCGCGGACAACGGATCGCAGGTGTCCCTGGAGGACATCGCCCGGCGGTCCGGCGTGAGTATCGCCACGCTGTACCGCAATTTCCCGACGCGGGAGGACCTCGTCGAGGAGGTTCACCGGGAGGAGGTCGAAAAGCTCTGCCGGGCGGCGTCCGGGCTCGACGACCTCGACCCGTGGGACGCGTTGGTGACCTGGCTGCACCACTTCACCGACTACATCGGCACGAAGCTCGTCTTCGCCGACGCGCTCAACCGCACCACGGGCGGCTTCCAGGCCTGCCGCAAGGCGATGCGGGACGCGGGTCGCCCGCTGGTGGAACGAGCCCAGCGGGCGGGTGCCGCGAATCCGGACATGACGATCGACGATGTGCTGCGGCTGGTCGCGGGCATCAGCACCATCGAGTACGTCGACGACGTCCAGCGCGGGCGCGTCTTCGCCCTGGTGCTCGCCGGTATGCGCGCCCCGGGGCGCTAGCCCCGCCGAGCGCGCGGCGGGTCACCGCGGTGTCCACTGTGGATGGACGGTCGACGAGTGCCCCGGGGCGGGCGACGCCGCCGCGCGGATCAGACCAGGGAAGCGCGGGCCGCGCTGATCCGCGCGTGCACGCGCCGCAGGCCGGGGCCGGGCTCCAGCCCCAGGTCGTCGTCGAGCAACCGGGCGATCCGCCGATAGGCCGACAACGCGTCGTCTTGGCGGCCTTCGCTGTCCAGTGCCCAGATCAGCAGCTCCCACAACCGCTCGCGGTAGGGCTCGCGTGCCGTGGCCAAGGTCAGTTCGGCGATCGTGTCCGCGCAGTGGCCCTGGCCGATGTCCAGTGCCCAGAGTTCCTCCATCGCCGACGCCCGCAGCTGCTCCAGCCAGGTGCGGCGGGCCTCGAAGAACGGGCCGCCCAGACCGCCGAGCGCGGGCCCGCGCCAGAGCGCGAGCGCCCCGCGCAGCAGCCGCGAGGCCTCGGTGTCCTGGCCGCGGGCGCGGGCCTCGCGCGCCTCGGCCGTGGCCTGGCGGAACATCGTCACGTCGACCGCGGCGGGGTCGACGAGCAGCTGGTAGCCGCGGCCGGCGGACCGGATCTCCGCCTCCGTGCCCCGCCCGGCTGCGCCTGCTTCGGCCAGTAGCCGGCGCAGCCGCGAAATGTACGTGCGCGTGGTGACGATCGCGCTGCGCGGCGCCTCGGCGCCCCACAACCCGCCCACGATCTCGTCGAGCGTGAGCTGCCGTCCCTCGCTGAGCAGCAGGAGAGCGAGCACCCCGCGCTGCTGCGGGGATCCTGCGTCCAGCTCCTGACCGTCGTGCCAGATCCTGATGGGGCCCAGCAACCCGAAACTCACCCCGGCCATGATGGTTTCCCCGCCCTTTCGCGATGCGCGAGATTGTGAAGTCGAGCCGCGGCGACGCCGACCGGCCCTGTCACCACTGTGACAGAAGCACCGGGACGGCTTCGCGGGAACCCGCCGCATCGCGTTTCGTGGACAGGACGTCTACAGGTTGTCTACACCACTGCCCTAGGAATGGTGCGCTGACGGGAAAGTGTGACGGACGAGAGGTACGCGGTGGGCAAGGACGTCGTCACCGCAAGGAGTTGCGGGACACCGTCGGCCGTCCTGACGATGGGGCGACGTACAGGCACAGCGTCAGGTGACGCTCGCGAGGGCCGTTCCGGCAGGCCTACTTTCCGGGTATGCGGAGCCAGGCAGTCGTGATTGGACGGCAACACGCGGATTCGGCTCAGTGCCGGTTCACCATTCTCGGACCGCCCGGGCTCAGCCGCGGTGACGCGGAGCTGGATCTGGGCGCGCCGCAACAGCAGGCGGTGCTGATGCTGCTTCTCGTGCGCAGCGGGACTTTCGTCCGGATCGGCGAGCTCATCGACGGCCTGTGGGGCGATCGGGCCCCGGCGACCGGTGAGGCCGTCATCCGGACCTACATCTCGCGGATCCGCCGGGTGTTCTCCGAGCACGGCCTGGGTTCGGCGATCCGCTCGCAGTCCGGCGGCTACATGCTCGACCCGTCGTTGTTCGTGCTGGACGCGGCCGAGTTCACGCGGCTGGTCGAGACGGCGCGGCAGGAACGCGTGGGCGGTGCCGTGCCGGATGCGGCCGCGCACCTGCGCGAGGCGCTCGACCTGTGGACGGGCACCGCGCTGGCCGGAGTGCCGGGCGAGGCGGCCGAGCGGGAACGCTCCCGCCTGGAGCGGCTGAAGCTGACCGCCGTGCAGGAACTGCTGCAGTTGCGTCTGGAGATGGGCGAGCACGCCGAGGTGGTGGCCGAGGTGCCGCTGCTCATCCAGCTGAACCGGCTGGAGGAGCCGCTGTACGAGATCTACCTGCTGGCGCTCTACCGCAGCGGCCGTCGCGCCGAGGCGCTGGAGGTCTACCGGATGGTCTACGACCTGTTCGGCAAGGAGCTGGGCGTCAGCCCTGGCCCGCAGCTGCGGGCCATTCACGAGAAGATTCTGCGGGCCGACACCGACGCCGAGGACGAGTTCGTGCCCGCCCCGCGGCCCCGGGTGACCACGCCGCCTGCCGGGGAGCCACCGGGCGAGCCGGCCGGCGCGGCACTGGACCGCAACGTCGGTTCCCGGTTCGTCGGGCGGGACGCCGAGCGCGCGGCGTTCGCCGCCATGCTCGAACGCGGTCGCGGCGAAGGCCTCGAGGTGTTCTTCGTGTGCGGTCACGCGGGCATCGGCAAGTCGACCCTGCTGCGCCGGTACAGCGACGACGCCGTGGCCGCGGGCCGAACGGTGTGGCATCTGCATGACCTCACGACCGCGGAGCTGCGGGAACGTCTCGAACAACTCGCCAAAGGAGTCGCGGGGACCTCCGCCGGCCCGGTCGTCCTCGTCGACTCCTTCGAGCGGCACGTCGAACTCGAGCCGTGGTTGCGCGACACCTACCTCCGCACGCTTCCCGCCGATTCGATCGTCGTCGTGGCGGGCCGGGCCGGGCCCAGCGTCGCGTGGATCACCGACCCGGCGTGGTCCGGTGCGATCGTGGCGCGGCAGCTGGAAGCCCTCAGCGCGGCGGAGTCGGCGGCGCTGGTCGAGGCGCGTGGTGCCGACGCCGGGTTCGCTCCGTCCATTGTGGATTTCGCGGCGGGTAACCCGCTCGTGCTGTCGCTGGCCGCCGAGGTCGGCCGGAGCATGTCGCACACCGGGCAGCCGTCACGGCGCGAGGCCGTGCGGTTCGTGGTCGACGCGGTGCTGGACACTCTGCTCGACGACGTTCCGTCGCCGCGGCATCGGTGGGCACTGCACGTGTGCGCGCACGCCCGCTACACCACCGAAGACCTCCTGCGGGTGGCGGTGCCGGGGGGCGACGCCGCGGAATTGTTCGACTGGCTGCGGGTGCAGCCCTACGTCGAGACGCCGGGGCACGGACTGGACGTCAACGGGGTGCTGCGGGAAGCGCTGGAGGCCCACCTGCGATGGCGGGATCCGGTCGGCTACGAGCGGATGCACCGGCGGATCCGGCACTACGTGATGAACACGCTGCTACGCGACGCGACCGAGCCGAGGGCCGGCGCGGCGGTCATGCGGACCATCAGCCATCTGCGGCGCCGGGGCGGGGTGACCGGCCGCTACGTCTCGGCCACCGGTGACCCGGACGTGCGAGCCGCCCGCGTCACCCCGGCGGACCACGACGAGCTCGTCGCACTGGCGCGCGAGACCTACGGCGAGTTCACCGCGTCGTCGGTCCGGTTCTGGCTGCACCGGCAGCCCGCCGCGTTCTACGTCCTGCGCTGCGCCGACAGCAACCGGTTGCGCGCCTTCATGAGCTGGCTGACCATGCGCGAGCCCGCGCGGGAGGAGCTGGACGCCGATCCCGTCATCGCCGATATCTGGCACGACGTCGGACAGCGGGAACTGCCGCCCGGCACGCATTTCGCCGTCGCCCGGCACCTGATCTGCCCCGCCTTCGAGACCAAGCCGAACCCGATCACCGACGTCTTCCTTGCCCGGATGGTGCGAGGCTGGGTCCACGAGCCGGGCCTGGCGGCCTCCTACCTGGTGCTCGCGAACCGGCAGTTGTGGGCGCCGCTGATGGACTACCTGGATCACTACGAGCTGAGCTGCTCCGGGTCGACCTACCCGTACGCCATCTTCGGACACGACTGGATCTCCGAGCCGCGGTCGCGGTGGCAGGACCAGCACCTGGAGAACGAGTTGTGGGCGCCGCGGCGGCCGGACCTGTTCCTCCGCGAGGGCCGCTGAATCCGTTCGGGCAGGGAGGACGAACCAGGTGTCCTCAATGGACAGTTTGCCTGTGTGTGGAAGGAAATGAGGTGACCGATGCGATTCGGTGAACTGGAGGGGGACGTCGCGGGCGCCGGCGACGACTGTCCGCCCGTGGTCCTGCTGCACGGACTGACGTTCGACCGCGGCATGTGGGCACCGCTGCGGCGCGCGCTGCCCGGCCGCCGGGTGCTGACGCTCGACCTGCCCGGCCACGGCGCGTCGCCCCGGCGCGGTTCCTACGACATGTCCGAGGTGGCCGAAGCGGTGCACGGTGCGATCACCGCCGCCGGGCTGCGCGAGCCGGTGCTGGTGGGGCACTCGATCGGGGCCGTGGTGGCCACGGTGTACGCGGCGAACCACCCGGTGCGCGCGGTGCTGGACATCGACCAGCCACTGCTCGCGGGTCCCTTCGGCGAGTTGCTCCGCTCGGTCGAAACCGTGCTGCGAGGGCCGGATCACCCCAGGGTGTGGGACAAGCTCCTGGCCGGAATGGGCGCCGAAGAGCTCGCCTCGGAAGCGCGCGCGCTGCTGCGGTCGTCACCGCGTCAGGATCTGCTTCTCGGCTACTGGCGGGAAATCCTCGAAGTCCCCGCGGCGGAGCTGCGCGAAGTCCGGACCCGTCAGCTGGCCGCGCTGCATCGGGCAGGAAGCGCTTTTCATCACCTGAGCAGGATGCCGGTGAATCCCGCCTATGCCGGCTGGCTCACGTCGGTCCTGCCGGACGCCGGGTTCACGGTTCTGCCGGGCAGCGGGCATTTCCCGCACATCGGCCAGCCGGACGCGGTGGCGGGAATCGTGGTTGCACTGTCCGAAAAGGACGATGAGATTGTCTGAAAAGGACCTTTTTCGCCGGATGTCGACAACGTGCATACGTGGCCGCGCCCGGCCCTCGCGGACGGCGATGCTTCGTCTAGGTCCTGTCTGCGCCTGCTCTGGAAGAGTGAACTCGAACCAGAAGTCGCCCGCAGTACTTCGGAAGCGGCACGTCCCGGGAACTGGACCATGTTGACGCAGCACACCGGCGTTTCGCCGGAAACCAGCTCGAACCACGAGGTGCGGTCCGTCCCGATCGCGCCCGTCGACGAATGGGGACTCTTCGACCCCGGCATCGCCGAGGACGGCGGGGACCAACCACGACCAGAGGAGGTAGACGATGGCAGACGTTGATGCCGGGCAGATCCAGGCTTTCTGCGGCAGGGACATCGGCGCGGCCGAGAACACGATCAAGGCCGAGCTGACGCGGATCGAAGGCGCGCTGAACGACCTGGCGGCGAAGTGGGGCGGCGAGGCCGCGCACGCGTTCCGCGCCGCGATGGACGGTTTCTTCCAGGACACCAGGACGATCACCAACGCGCTCACCGAGCTGCAGGGCAAGCTCAGGGCCAGCGCGGCGAACTACACCAAATCCGAAAACGCGGCCCGCGAGGCCGCGGTGGCGCTGCCTGGCGGCGGCCTGTCGGGCATCTGAGGAGAGTGAGGGAAGAACCATGCAGTACTCCTACGACCCGTCCGTCATGGCCGAGGTGACCAGCGCCTTCCAGACCGCGGCGAACAACATCAACTCCGGCCTGGAGACGCTGCGGGGTGCCGGCGACCGGCTGCTCAACGACTGGACCGAGAGCGCCGCCGACGCCTGGCACACCGCCCAGGCCAAATGGGGGCAGAGCGCCCAGGACATGCCCAAGCAGGCGAGCCACGCCGGCGTCACGCTCGAGCACATCCGCGAAACCTACGTCCACGCGAACAACTACGCCCAGGGACAGTTCTGAGGCGGAGCGCTTCCGCGGGGCCGGGCGCCGTGTATCGCGCCGGCCGGCCCCGCGTCCCATCGAGTCCAGAAAGGACGGTGCGTCATGTCCTGGGGTCACGCTGACGGCGGGGACACCACCGGCGGGGACAAGTCCGCCACCGGCAAGCCGCCGGAGCGGCAGACCGAAAGCGACGTCAACAAGGAGTACCAGGACTGGGCGTCGCACAACACGACCATCCCGGACAAGAACTCCTTCGGCACGTTCACCCCCGGGCTGAACCCGGGTGATTCGGTCAAGGCGCCGCCGGTACCGGGTGGTGGCGAGACCCCCGGCAAGGGGGTGACGACGGTGAACACCAAGGCGATGAAGAATTTGGCGCAGCATCTGGACGAACTGCTGCCGCCGTTGAAGTCCACCCAGGAGCGGATCGCGGGGGTCAAGCTGCGCCCCGGCGGGTTCCAGACCGCGGTGAGCCTGTCCAAGAGCGTGGACAACATCAAGGACGCCACCGGCGCGACCCTGCGCAGTGTGGTGGAGGTCGTCGCGGAGACCTCCGACGCGCTCAAGCGGATCGCGCTCAAGTACGAATCCGCCGAAGAGGCCAACAAGATGACCGGCGACGACTTCGGCAAGTACTTCTCGCAGACGAGCGGCTGGGTCAACGCCATGGGCGGCGGCTCCGGGGCGAAGAGCTGACTTTTCACAGGTAACGGGGGAATGACGAGGCGATGGCCGACGATCCGGAGAACAGCAACGGGTTCACCAAGGACGGCACGGGTGTCTACGCGAAGCCGGACGCCCTGCCGTCCTCGGGCACGGATTTCCAGGGGTGGACCTGGAAACAGATCGAGGCGGCGATAGTCGGCGGCGCGGCGATCGCGCCCGGGTCCGACGGGATGAACCGGGCGAAGGAGATTTCCGACCCGCAGTCGCTGTACGACGCGTCCGTCGCGTTCTACGCCGCCCAGAAGAACCTGACGCAGATGGCGGACATCATCGACAAGCAGGCGGCGGCGCTGACCGGCGAGCACGGGTCGTGGAAGGGCCCGGCGGCCGAGCAGTTCGGCGTGATGATGAAGAAGTTCTCGGCGTTCATCTCCTCGCGTGCGAACCAGCTGTCCGGTGGCAAGGCCGGAACCGGTGTGGCACAGCAGCTCTACCAGAACAGCCTGTACCTGGAGTGGGCGCAGAACACGATCCGGCAGATCGACTCGTACTACGCGACGATGGTGCACACCCGCGACGGTGCCACCGGGCAGGCGCACATCGCGAACTACCCCGACCTGGTCACCAAGATGACCGAGGACATGGCGAAGGTCGGCAAGCAGCTCGCCGATGACTACCGCCTCACCGTCGACCAGGCGATCACGCCGGACACGTCGTCCTTCGACAAGAGCACCAAGGACGACTTCGACAAGTCCAAGATCCCCCCGCCGGACACCGGTGGTCTCGACAACCCGCCGGACCTGTCCGGTGGTGGCCCGGATATGAAGGACTTCTCGGCCACTCCGCCGCCGGGCGGCGGGGACGTGCCGTCCTTCGGTGGCACGAACGCTCCCGGTGACCTGGGTGGGGATGTGCCGTCGTTCGGGGGGACCAACGCGCCGGGCGGCCTGGGTGGGGATGTGCCGTCGTTCGGGGGGACCAACGCGCCGGGCGGCCTGGGTGGGGATGTGCCGTCGTTCGGGGGGACCAACGCGCCCGGCGGCCTGGGTGGCGACGTGCCGTCGTTCGGCAACACGGCCGCGAACATTCCGCCGATCTCGCCGTTCCCCGGCAGCCTCACCAGTCCCGGCTCGGGCAGTGGCTCGCGCCGGTCCGCGGGCGGCCCCGGCGGCTTCGGTGTCGGCGACGGGCCCGAGGTGGGTGCCGCCAACGGTCTCGGTGATCCCACCAAGGCCTCGTTCCCGGGTGACCTGTCGGCCCCGGCGCCCGGTACGAACTTCGCGGCCGGGAAGCCGGACAAGCTCGGTGGTCTCAACGGCCTCCCGCTCGGCGGGGGTACCGGAGCCGGTGGCGCGCCCCAGCCGGGTTCGCCGTTCGGCCGTTCGGACGCCGCGGGCCTGATCGAGGACGAGTCCGCGCCCTGGACGGGTGTCGGCGCGCCGGAGGGTCTCGGCGAGCCGACGGTGGGCGACACGCCCGCCACCGCTCCGGCCGAGTGGTCGTCGGCGGGAGGAACGCCGGGGTTCCCCGGGAGTGGGATGCCGATGGGCGGTGGTGGCGGGGCCGCTCCGCCGGGCGAGCGTCCTGGCCGTTCGGATGCCGCGGGCCTGATCGAGGACGAGTCCGCGCCCTGGGCGGGTGTCGACGTGCCGGCGGATCTGGGTGAACCCGTCGCCGGTGAGACTCCCGCGACGACTCCGGCCGAGTGGTCTTCGGCTGGGGGAGTGCCGGCGTTCCCCGGTGGAATGCCGGTGGGTGGCGCGGCCGCTTCGCCGGATGAGCGTCCTGGCCGTTCGGACGCGGCGGGCCTGATCGAGGACGAGTCCGAGCCTTGGGCGGGTGCCGCCCTGCCGGCGGACGCCGGTACGCCGACGGTGCTGTCCGAGACGGCGCCGGTCGAGCCCGCCTCCTGGGCCGAGGTCCCCGGCGGTGTACCGCTGGGCGGCGTGACTCCGCCCGGCGAGCGCGCCACGGCTCGCTCCGGTGCGGCCGGTCCGGTCGACGGCGAGTTCTGGACGGATACCGGGACCGCGCACGACGGCCCGGCCGAGCCTGGCACCCCGTCGGTGGCGCCCCGGCACTGGGCGCCGGAGGATTTCCCCGCGGTTTCGGCGGTTTCGGCCATGACGCCCTTCGGCCGGATGGTCGACGGGACGGATCCGCCGGGATCCTTCGCCGCGGCCACGGAACAGCCGGACCTCACCGGTGCCACGGCCGCCGGCTTCGCTGTCGCGGCGGCCGGGTTCGCCGCGAACGTGCCCCGGGATCCGGGCCGCCCCGGACCGTCCGTCCCCGCCGCACCGGAAACACACCGCGACGGCGACCGGGTTCCCGTGGTCGATCCGCCGTCGGACACGGAGGACAGCTCGTCCTGGGACATCGGCGTCGCGGCGCTGCTCCCGCTCGCCGGAGGCACCGGCCGTTCCGCGAAGCGCGAGGCGTCCGGGGAAGAACCGGCGCCGGTGGCCTATCAGCGCCGCACCGACCTGCCACCGGTCGGGGACGACCGCTTCGGCCCGATGTGTTCGGGCGCCGACCCGGATCCGGTTCCCGAGGAGGACGACGCCGACGACGAGGACCAGGAGGAGCGGTCCATGGCCGACCTGCTCAGCCAGGACGACAGCGCGTGGGGCCGCGGCGGCCCCCGGTCGTCCGGGGTCCTGGAGTAACGAGGAGCGCAGTGAGCACCTACATCGTCAAACGCGGCCCCCGCGCGCAGGGCCCGGAGATGCCCGAAGGCGAGGTGGAACTGCAGGAACCGCCCGTGCTGGAGGAACAGGCACCGGGGGACCTGCACTCCATGCTCACCGTGCTGCCGATGGGACTCGGCGCGATGGTCATGATCCTGACCTTCGCCGGTGTCGGCGGCGGTTCGCCGGTGATCTACCTCCTCGGCGGCGGCATGGGCATCTCGATGCTCCTGATGAGCCTGGGCCAGGTCGGCAGGCAGGCGAGCGAGCGCAGGCGCAAGCTGCGCGCCGAACGCCGCGACTACCTGCGCTACATCGCCCAGCTGCGCCGCCGCGCACGGTCCACAGCGGACGATCAGCGTCGCGCGGTGCTGTGGAACAACCCGGCACCGGGCTCGCTGTGGTCGCTCGTGCTCGGCCCGCGCGTATGGGAGCGCCGCGCCGGGCACGACGACTTCGCGCGCGTCCGTATCGGGCTGGGCAGCCAGCCGGCGGCACTGGAACTGGTGCCGCCGTCGACCAAACCGGTCGAGGACCTGGAGCCGCTGTCGGCGATTTCGTTGCGCCGCTTCGGCAACGCCTACCAGTCGGTGTCCGGTATCCCGACCGCGGTGGGGCTGCGCAGCTTCACCAGCGTCGAGTTCGCCGGGGCGGCCGAGCCCGCGGTGGGCCTGGTCCGGGCGATGCTCGCGCAGCTGGTCGCGTTCCACTCGCCGGACGAACTGCGCGTCGCGGTGCTCACCACCGAGGAGTATGTGTCCACATGGGACTGGGTGAAGTGGTTGCCGCACAACCAGCACCCGGCCGCACGGGGCGGCGCCGGGCCGACCCCGATGCTGGCGTGCGACCACGGTGAGCTGTTCGATCTGCTCGGCCCGGACATCGACGACCGCCCCGACCACGACAAGTCGGCGGCGCCGAGCGCGAGCGAACCGTTCCTGGTGATCGTGGCGCACCTCGCCCCGATCCCGGAGTCCTCGCGGCTGCTGGGGGCCGGCCTGCGCAACGTCGTGCTGCTCGACGTCACCGGCCTGCTCCCCGGCGGGCCGAAGGTCCTGCGGCTCACCTGCGCCGAGGACAGGGTGGAGTTCCCGTCGGGTGAGGGCACCGGTTCCGCGCTGCGTGACGACCTGGGGATCGCCGAAAGCGAAGCACTGGCCCGGCGGCTGGCGCCGCAGCGCACCAGCGGCACCGTGGAGATCTCCGACCGTCCACTCGAGAGCGACTTCGGCCTCACCGCGTTGCTGGGCATCCGCGACGCGCACACCTTCGACGTCGACGGCCAGTGGCGGCCCCGCTCCGCACAGCGCGCCCGGCTGTCCGTGCCCATCGGGGTCACCGAGGACGGCGAGGTCGTCGAGCTCGATCTCAAGGAGTCGGCACAGGGCGGCATGGGCCCGCACGGCCTGCTCATCGGCGCCACCGGTTCCGGCAAGAGCGAGCTGCTGCGCACCCTCGTGCTCGGCCTGGCCGCGACCCACTCCTCGGAGATCCTGAACCTCGTCCTCGTCGACTTCAAGGGCGGCGCCACGTTCCTCGGCATGGACCGGCTGCCGCACACCTCCGCGGTGATCACCAACCTTGCCGACGAACTGCCGCTGGTCGACCGGATGCAGGACTCGCTCACCGGCGAGATGACCCGGCGGCAGGAACTGCTGCGCGAAAGCGGCCATCCGTCGCTGTTCGAGTACGAGAAGGCCCGCCTGGCGGGTGAGCAGCTGGCCCCGCTGCCGTCGCTGCTGCTCGTGGTCGACGAGTTCAGCGAACTGCTCGCGAGCAAGCCCGAGTTCATGGACCTGTTCGTCTCCGTCGGGCGCCTTGGCCGCAGTCTCGGCGTGCACCTGCTGCTCGCGTCGCAGCGTCTGGACGAGGGCCGCATCCACCGCGTGGAAGGCCACCTGTCCTACCGGATCGCGCTGCGCACGTTTTCCTCCATGGAGTCCCGCAGTGTCATCGGCGTCGGCAGCGCTTACGAACTGCCGTCCGAACCCGGCAACGGGTTCCTCAAGATCGACATCACGAACCTGGTGCGGTTCAAGGCCGCCTACGTCTCCGGCGCGGTGCCTGCCCCGGCGCAGGAACCGGGCAGCGTGGCCGAGCGGGTCCGCGTCAGCCGTGAGGTCGTGCCGTTCTACACCCAGCCGCACCCGCGCGCCGAGTACCTGCTCGACCGTCCCGAGGCGGTGCCGGCGGAGCCTGCCGAACCGGAGCCGGCGCAGCAGAACGGCCCGAGCCTGGCGGACGTGTTCGTCGAGCGCCTCGCCGGCGCCGGCCCGGCGGCCCGGCAGGTGTGGCTCCCGCCGCTGGCCGAGCCGCCCAGCCTGGATTCGCTGCTGCCCAGTGTGCTGCCGGATCCGGCGCGCGGCATGAGCGTGCAGGACCCGGCCGCGCGGAGCCGCCTGCGGGTGCCGCTGGGCTTCGTCGACCGGCCGGTCGAGCAGGCCCGCGAACTGCTCGTCGCCGACCTCTCCGGCGCGGACGGGCACGTCGCGGTGGTCGGCGGGCCACAGACCGGCAAGTCGACCATGCTGCGCACCCTCGTCCTCGCGCTCGCGCTCACGCACACCCCGGACGAGGTCCAGTTCTACGGTCTCGACTTCGGCGGCGGCGGGATCATGGCGATCGCGGGCCTGCCGCACGTCGGCTCGGTCGCCACCCGCCTCGACCACGACCGCGTGGTGCGCACGGTCGCCGAACTGCTGCAGATCATGGAACACCGGGAGACCGTGTTCGCCGAGCGGGGCGTCGAGTCGATCGCCGCCTACCGCGCGCTGCGCCGCTCCGGGCAGGTGACGGATCCGCACGGCGACGTCTTCCTGGTGATCGACGGGTGGTTCAGCCTCAAGAACGACTACGGCGACCTGGAGGACAAGATCCTCGAACTGGCCTCGCGCGGGCTCACGTTCGGGGTGCACGTCGTGGTCGCCTCGACGCGCTGGTCGGAGATCCGGCCCCGGCTGCGCGATCTGCTGGGCACCCGCTTCGAACTGCACCTCGGCGACGCGATGGAGTCCGAGATCGGCTCCCGCAAGGCCGCGAAGGTGCCGAACATCCCCGGCCGCGGCCTCACCCCGGAGGGCCTGCACTTCCAGACCGGGCTGCCGCGCATGGACGGCAGTTCGGCCACCGGTGACCTCGCCGACGCGACACGCGCGGTCGCGGAGGAGGCCCGCACGTTCTGGCGGGGCAAGCCCGCCCCGCCGGTCCGGCTGCTGCCGGCTCACCTGCCCTCGACCGCGCTGCCGCCGCCCGACGGCGACGTGCGCGTCCCGCTGGGCCTGGACGAGCAGCGGCTCATGCCGGTGTGGCACGACTTCGGCGCCACCCCGCACCTGCTGGTGTTCGGGGACAACGAGACCGGCAAGACGAACCTGCTGCGGCTGGCCGTCCGGTCGGTGCTGGGCCACTACGGGCCGGACGGCGCCAAGTTCGTCATCGGCGACCCCACGCGTGGCCTCGACGAGGTGGTGCCGGAGGCCTGCCGGGTCGGCTACGCGATCACCACGGAATCGCTGCAGGAGCTGGCCGAGCAGACCGCGATCTCGATGGGACGGCGGGTGCCGGACCAGAGCATCACCGCCGACCGGCTCCCGAAGCGGGACTGGTGGCAGGGCCCGCAGCTGTTCTTCGTCGTCGACGACGCCCAGCTGCTGACCGGCGGCTACGGCGGCTCGCCGCTTGATCCGGTGCTGCCGTTCGTCGCCCAGGGTGTCCACATCGGATTCCACCTGATCATCGCGCGCAGCACCTCCGGGGCGATGCGGGCGATGTCGGACTCGGTGATCCGGCGGGTGTGGGAGATGGGCAACCCGGGCGTGGTGTTCTCCTACCCCAAGGACGAAGGCAAGTTCCTCGGCGAGGCGGTGCCGCGCAAGCTGCCCACCGGCCGAGCCCAGCTCGTCACCCGCCGCGGTGTGCGGCTGATCCAGACCGCCGCCGTCGACAGCGCACTGGTCGGCGGACGGCGATGACCCCGCGATTCCGGAAAGGACAGTCATGAGCAGCGTGCGGGAGGCCGAGCTCTGCCGCGTCAGCGTGTTCGGCCCCAAGGGGCGGGCGGATCTCGCCGTACCGCTCGGGACGACGGTGGCCAGCCTGCTGCCGGTGTTGCTGGCGCGTGCCGGGGATCCCGCGTCCGGCGAAGGTGCCCGCTGGGTGCTGCAGCGGCTCGGCGAAGCACCGATGGATCCCGCCGGGACCCCGGAGTCGCTCGAGTGGCGCGACGGGGACGAACTGCACCTGCGGCCCGCCGAGGACGCGTTGCCGGAACTGGATTTCGACGACGTGGCCGACGGTCTGGCCACCACCGTCGCGCGGCATCCCGGCCGGTGGCGCCCGGAGTTCAACCGCTGGTTGTTCCTCGGGTTCTCGATCGCCGCGCTCGTCGTGCCGGCGGTGATCCTGCTCCTGCCGGGCGCGCCCGTGCTCGCGATCGCCGGCGCTGCGGGTGCCGCGGTGGTGCTGCTGGTGGCGGCGGTGCTCGCGGGCGGCCGCACCGAGGACGGCGCGCTCACCGCGTTGTGCGCACTGGGCGGGTGCGGGTTCGCCGCGCTCGCCGGGGCGCTGGCACCGGCCGGGGTGACCGCGGCGCTGGACCTGCGGGCGCTGCCGATCCTGATCGGGTCGCTCACCCTGGCGGGCGCGGGCGCCGTCCTGCTTGTCGCCAGGGCGGTCTGGGCGACGGGGATCCCGTTCGTGGCGTCCGGGACGGTCGTCGCGACCGGCCTGGCGGGCGCGCTCGCGCAATGGCTGCATCTGGGGCTCGGCTGGGCGCCCGCGCGTACGGCCGGGCTGCTGGCGACGGTCCTGCTCGCGGTGCTGATCTTCGCGCCGCGCATCGCGGTCCGCTTCGCCCGCATCCGCGGGCCGCAGCTCCCGCGCACCGCCGACGAATTGCAGCACGACATCGACCCGGTACCCGCGGCGGAGATGGCGGAGAAGGCCCGCTACGCCGACGGGTACCTGACGATCGCGACACTCGCCTCGTCGATGTTCTTCGGCTGCTCGTTCCCGTTCCTGGTCATCGACGGGGTGTTCGGCGCGGTCACCGCCACGGTGCTCGCGATCGCCGTCGTGTTGCGGTCGAAGGCGTTTCTCGGCTCGTGGCAGCGCGTGCCGCTCGCCGTGTCGGGTGCGGCCGGGCTGGCGATCGTCGTCGTGGCGGTGGCGGCGGGCTGGACCGGTACCACGCGGCTGATCGCGGTGCTGGTGCTCGCGGTGGTGTTCGCGGTGCTCGTCGCCGCGATGACGCGCCTGCCGCCACGCCGGCCGCTGCCGATCTGGGGGCACCTGGCGAACTGGCTGGAGACGCTGAGCGCGGTCGCGATGATCCCGTTGGTGCTGCAGCTGTTCGGGGTCTACGCCTGGGCGCTGGGACTGGCGAGGTAGCGGTGCAGACACAAAAGGACCACGTCGACGCGTACGCGTTCTTGATCGCGCGGATGAGCGCGGCTCTGGTGACCGCGGACGACGCGTTCCGCGAGGAGCCCGCGCGCCGCGCGTGGAAGGGCCTGCTGATCGGTGCCGCGCTCGCGGTGCTCGGCGGGCTCGGGTTCTTCGTGTTCGGGTTGTTCGTCAAGTGAACGGGGAGGGAGGACGAGATGGCCGGTCCGACTCGGCGGCGCGGTGAGGGCGAGCTGGAGCTGACGCGCCGGACGCTCGGTAACGCGATGGTGGTGCACCGGCCGGGTGTCCTGTCCGGGCACGCGCAGAACCTCGCGCTGGCGGTGGCCGAGGACCCCGAGCACGACCTGGTGCTCGTGGACCTCCCGCCCGGGATGCCGGTCACCGTCTGGGATTCGGTCGCCGGGGTGCTGCCCCGCGGCCGCCGGGGCGTGCGGCTGGTCATCAGCGGCCGCACCAGGGAGGCCGCCGCGCTGGCCGGGCAGTTGCTGTCGGAGCGCCTTGGCCGCCCGGTGATCGCGCCCGACGGCGCGGTGATCCCTGGCGACGGCGGATCGTTGTTCGTCGACGCGGGCCGGGGCACCAGCTGGGTCCGCTTCGAGCGTGGCCGCTCGCCCCGCAGTGTCGGTAAACGCTTTCCCGTGCCGCAGTGGGAATCCGTGGCCACCTCGGAACTGGTCCCGACCAGTTCCCGTGGCGTTGCCGAACCCGTGCCCGGTGGGATGTGGGTCCGTGTCACCGGGTCCGAACGGCAGCAGCAGGCGCACCGGGCCCGGCTCGTCGCGACCGTGCCGGTGCGGCCGGACGCGCTCACGATCGTCCTCGGCTCGCCCGGCGACCCGCCGGTGTCGCTCGACGACGTCGCCCGGCTGTGGGTGCGGCTGCCCGACACGGTTCAGGCCCGGACCCGCTTCGTGCGGTTCGGCCCGGTGTCCGTCCCGGCGGGCAAGGACGTCGGGCAGGCGCTGGCCGAGTTGCTCGGCCAGGAGGTCACCTTCTACACCGGAATGCCGGTCGGTACCGGTGCGGCCGCCTACACCGTCACTGTGCTGCCCGACGGCGCGCCGGGCTGGCTGCCCTTCGTGTACGAGGAGCGCTACAGCCCGTCCGGGGGCACACCGGGGGCCGTCACCTACCGGGCGCCGGTGGCGGGACTGCCCGAGGTGGCCCCGGCGACCTACTGGTACGCCCCCGACGCCGTGGTGGAGGTCGTGCGGTCCGGCTTGGTCGTGAGACCCCCGGGCGAGACGGCGGACACCGCCGCCGCACGCGCCGCCGCCTTCGACCCGGCCGTGCTCGCGGTGACCTTCGAGGGCGCCGGGGCGGTCGGGGAGCGGATGCGCGGGCTGGCGCGGGACCTCGTCGACCGGCTCGACCCTGCCTCCCGCCGGACCGCGCGGCTGTCGCCGTCGTCGGTGCTGAACGGGGAGCGCGTGCACGCCCCGGCGGCGGGGGCGGCGCTCGCGCAGCTCAGCGATGCCGACGCGGATGCCGTGGCCGAAACCACCGCGGGGGAGCGCGGCACGAAGCCCGCCATCCCTGTCCTGGCCGTCGAACCGGCCACGGTGCGGGCGCCCTTCCCGGTCGTGACAGAGAGCCGGGTGACCGAGTCCGCGGTGCCGGGCCCGGCCTCGATCACCGAAACCCTGGAACCGCACGCGGTGACGCCCGTGGCCGCGGAACCGTCCGTCCCGCCCGCGACGCCCGCCGTCCCGGAACCGGTCTCGCCGCCCGCCCCGAAGCTGCCGAAGCCTTCGCAGCCACCGCTTCAGGTCACGCTTCAGCAGACGCCGCGGGCGGAGGCGTCGGCGTTGCTGCCCTCGCGCGGGGTGGAGGAGGAACGCGAGTGGCTGCGTAAATCACTCGGCGCGGAGTACGGCGTGCTGTCCAACTCGGTGGCCCGCGTCCTCACCCAGCACCCGGGGTTCCAAGGTGAGATGTCCCGGTCTTCGGCGGACGTGCTGACCGACGCCGTCGCGGTCCGGATCTACCTGTCCGAGCGCGGCGCCGCCATCGACGAGGGGTTGCGCGGCGGCGGCGTCGGCGCGCACGTGCCGGTGGCGCGGTGCGTGGTCGCCGGGCTGAGCCGCCTGCCCTCACACCGGGGACCGGCGACGTTCGCGGTTTCGCCGTCGCCCGCGCACTGGGCCCTCTACCGGTCGCGCCGGGTCGTCACCGAATGGGGTTTCCTGGGCGCGCTGACCGGTCCGGCGGCCGACCTGCCGGGGCAGACCGACGTGTGGGTCTGGTCGATGACCGCGCGCCGGACCCGCCTGCTGGAGACCGGCGAGATCACCGATCGGGTGTTGTTCGTGCCGGGCACCAGTTTCAAGGTGCTGGAACTGTCCGAACCGGACGGGACGGCGCGTGGCCGGATCATGTTGCGCGAGGTGACCGCGAGCGAGGTCGGCGAGTCCGGCCGGCTCGTCGAGGGAGCGGAGGAGCTTGACGAGCTCGCGCTGTCGTCGTTGCGCCGCGAGGTCGGCAAGTGGGCGGAGAAGGCCGCCCCGCGCCGCGTCGGCGGCGAGGACGCCGCTCGCTTCGGCACGTTGCCAGGACTGGTCGTGGAGAAGGGGGAGCGATGAACCGGCAGCTGCTGATCGTGTCCGGCGACCAGCCGGGGGCCTATCCGACGATCGGCGCCGCGCTCGCCGCCGCGGGCGACGGCGCCACCATCACCGTCCACCCGGGACGGTACGAGGAGAACCTGGTCGTCTCCCGTCTGGTCACCCTGGTCGCACAGGACGGTGACGGGTCGGTCGAGGTGCACGCGCGGACCGGGACCGTCCTCACCGTGGACGCGGAATCCTTGCAGGTCAACGGGTTCGTGCTGACTGCGGACGACACGCAGGTCGCCGCCGTGGACGTGGTCCGCGGCGAGGCCGCCTTCGACGGCTGCGCCGTGCACGGTGCTTCGTGGACCGCGCTGATCGCCCGCGCGTCCGGATCGCTGGCCATGCGCGGGTGCCGCGTCACCAACCCCGGCGGCGCCGGCATCGTGATCGCCTCCCCGGCACAGAGCACGATCGAGGACACCGAGATCAGCGATACGGCGTCCTCCGGCGTCGTCATCGCCGAGCAGGGCGCGGCCCGGATCCGCCGCTGCTCCGCGGACGGCGTGCGGGGCAACGGGATCTGCGTCAACGGGCAGGGCACGGTCGTCGTCGAGGACTGCGACATCCGGGGCGCGGCCAAGCCGGCCATGGTGGTCGAGCACCAGGGGCGGGCCACCGTCACCCGGCTCCGGGTGCGGGACAGCGAGAACGTCGACCTCTACCTGAACAGCCAGGGCGAGGTCACGATCGCGGACTCCGAGTTCACCGGCGCGCCGGCCCAGTCCGCGCACATCGCCGCGGGAAGCCCGGTGCTGCGCCGATGTGTGTTCAGCGGTGCGGAGCGCAACGCCGTGCAGATCACCTCGGGCGCGCGGCCGGTGCTCGCCGAATGCACCGTGCTCGGCGCGCAGGTGGGCGTCCTCGTCGACGGTGGTGCCACGCCGGAACTGCGGAAGCTGACCCTCAACGAGACCAGCCGGATCGCGCTGGAGGTCACCGCGAACGCGCGGGTCCAGGTCGCCGGCCTGCGGCTCACCCCCGCCGGCGGCCAGGCCGTGGTCGTGTCCGGGCACAGCAAACTCGCGGTGACCGACGCCGGTGTGCACTCGGGTGCCGCGGCCGCCGTCACCGCGACGCAGGCATCGAGCGTGACGATCACCGACGTCGAGTTCACCACGACCGCCGAGGCGGCGGTCGACCTGCGGGACGCACCGGCGTCCACGGTGGCCTCCGCGGTCCTGCGCGGCGGGGGAATCCGGGCCAGCGGCGGCGAAATCGACATCCGCGACACGGATTTCACCGGCACCGCGGGCGACGCGATCGTGCTCACCACGGACGCGTTCGGCGGAATCACGCGCTGCCGTGTGCAGGGTGCCGGCGGACACGGGGTCGTGGTGGAGGGCGGGGCGCGCGCGAGGGTACGTCAGTTCGAGACGCGGGATCTGGGTGGCGAGCCGGTGCGCGAGTCGGGTGGTGCGGCGACGGTCGAGGACCTGGTGCACGCCGAAGCGCCGGCCGCGGCACCGGAACCCGTGCCCCGCGCCGAACCCGAGCCGCAGGGCGGTGCCGACGCGCTGACCGGGCCGCTGGCCGAACTGCACTCGCTGGTCGGCCTCTCGGACGTCAAGAAAGAGGTCACCGCCCTGATCAACCTGATCAAGATGGGCGAGGCGCGCAGGAAGATGGGCCTGCCGATGCCGCCGATGAGCAGGCACCTGGTGTTCGCGGGCCCGCCGGGTACGGGCAAGACGACGGTCGCGCGGCTCTACGGCACCGTGCTGGCCGAGCTGGGCATCCTGGAGAAGGGACATATGGTCGAGGTCGCGCGCCAGGACCTCGTCGGCCAGTACATCGGGTCCACGGCCATCAAGACGACCGAGGTGGTCACCAAGGCGCTCGGCGGCGTCCTGTTCATCGACGAGGCCTACACCCTGTCGGCGGGATCCGGCGGGTCCGGGCCGGACTTCGGCCAGGAGGCCATCGACGCGCTGATGAAGATCATGGAGGACCGCCGCGACGAGTTCGTGGTGATCGTGGCGGGCTACTCCGAGCAGATGGAACGGTTCCTGGAATCCAACCCCGGCCTGGCGTCGCGGTTCACGCGGACCGTCGAGTTCCCCAACTACAGCGTCGGCGAACTGGTCACGATCACCACCGGCCTGTGCGCCAAGCACTACTACGAGCTCACCGACGACGGCCTCGCGGCGGTGCGCGACTACTACGAGCGGGTGCCGAAGAACGACACGTTCGGCAACGGCCGTGTGGCGCGCAAGCTGTTCGAGGCGATGGTGAACAACCAGGCCTCCCGGCTCGCGGTGGCGCCGCCCGCCAAGGAGACCGAGATGAACCGGCTGACGGCGCAGGACCTGCGGCCCGAGCTGGAGAAGCTGGGCACGGTGGCGCCGGTCGCCGCGGTGGGCGACGACCCGGCGGGCGCGGTGCGGGCGAGCGAGGGCTGGCGCAGGTTGGACGGCTTGTCCGGGCAGCGCGAGGTGCGTGGCGCGATCGGCAGGGCCCTGGTGCACCTGGGCGAGCTGAAGCGGTCGCGGCAACCGTGGGGACAGCAGGCGGGCGTCGCGATCACCGGCGCGCACGGCAGCGGCCGCAGCGAGTTCGCACGGCTCTACGCGCGGGCGCTCGCGGAACTGGATCTGGTGCGGACCGGGCAGGTGGTGCGGGTGTCGCTGGCGCCGGACCTGCTGCCACGGTGGCCGGGGCAGGCCGAAAGCCTCGCGGCCACGGCGTTCGCGGACGCCGCGGGCGGGGTGCTGGTGGTCGGCCTGGACGGTGACTGGCGTGCCGAACCGCACGGCCCGGTGGCGGAGGCGCTGGACGCGCTGGCCGCCGAGGCCCGGCGGTCTTCCGGTGATCCCGTGCTGGTGTTGCTGGGGGACCCGCGGCGGGTGCGGGATGCGCTCGACCGCACGCCGGGATTGCGTGGCGAGGTCACGCAGAACTGGGCGCTGACCGGATACAGCGCCGACGAACTGGCGGAGGTCGCCGTGCGGTTCCTCGTGCGGGCCGGGCACGAGGTGCCGCCCGAGGTGCGGGACGCGCTCGCCGGGCAGCTGGCGTCGGTGCCGGATCGGACGATCCGCGCCGCCCACGAGGTGGCGCGGCGGCTGTCGTCGTCGGCGGCGTCGCGCACGCTCGCGGCGGCGGATCTGGCCGGGCGGTCGGCGGTCGGGCAGGGCCTGGCGTCGGTCGGGTGAAAGGAGCGGAGATGACGGACGATCTGCGGAAGATGGCCGAAGAGGCGCTGGCCCAATACCACCGGTCCCTCGACGAGGCCGCGAAGCGCGAGGAGGAGCGGCGGGCCGTGACGGCGACCGGGACCGCGCCGCGGCGGGTGGTGACGGTGACCGTGGGAGCGGGCGGCCGGGTGGCCGACCTCAAGTTCCCGACGAACCAGTACAAGAGCCTCCCTCCGGCGGAGCTGGCTTCGGTGATCCTCAAGACGATCGAGGAGGCGGCGGCGAAGCTGCCCGCCGACTCACCGGGGTTTTCGGTGCGGGAACTGGCCGCCGGTTCGGTGGACGTGCGGTCGTTGTTCGGCGGGTCCTCTTTGGACGATCTGCTCGGCGGGAAGTGAGGCGCGATGGCGGAGAACTGGGTCGACCCGGAGCGGATGGCCAAGAGCGCGGACGGGTTCGACACGCAGGCTGACGACATCTGGAAGCTCGCCCAGCGGGCGCGTGAGCTGGGCGACCCGGAGCGTGTCCGTGCGGCGGCGGGCGACGACCCGGACGGGCACAAGTTCGGGAAGACGCACCTCGAGCTGGCCGGCCAGGTGTTCGACGGCATCGACCTGTGGGGCAAGTCGGTCAAGGCGACCGGAGACGGCATCCGGGCGGCCGCGCACACCTACACGAAAGCCGAGGACAACGCGACCGAAGCGGCCGCGAGACTGCGCCGCGCGGGTTCCGGCGGTGGTGTTGCCGCCGGTGGCGGTGCGGCCGGGGGTGGCGCCGGTTCGGTGCCGGCGACGGCCCGTATCAAGGCGCACTCCGGCCCGAAAACGCTGGCGGCTTCCGGCGGTACGGCCGAGGCGAGCCTGCGTGTGGCCCCGAACGGTCCGGATCGTCCACTGTGGACGAAAGAAGGCAAGGGCGAGGCTCCGCCGGTGCTGCTGTCCGGACCGGGCAAGGCCGAGGGCGTCCCCGCGTCGGCCAGGATGGCCGCGCGCGGGGGCCCGCATGGTGCGGGTGGCGCGGTCCTGCCGGGGGAGCCGTTGAAACCGGTGGACGGTCCCCCGGTGCTGGTGGGCAAGCCGGGACCCGCTGAGGCGGGTTTGCCGTTGGGTGGTCTGGCTGGTCCGGTGCCCCCGGGTGCGCCGTTGGTGCCGGTGGATGGCGATGGCGCGGCCGAGCCGAGTCAGCCGTTTGTGTCCGGGCACGATGGCCCGCATGGTCCATTGTGGAAGCACGATGGTGCGGGCGATGGCCCGCCGGTGTTGCTGGGCGGGGCGGTGCCGCCGGGAGCGCCCTTGACACCGGTGGAGGACGGCGGCGGTACGGCCGAGGCGAGTCTGCCACTGGGCGGGCCGGCTGGTCCGGTGCCACCGGGAGCACCGTTGGTGCCGGTGGAGAATCCTGATGGCCCGACCGGGCCGCACGCGCACGACGACCTGATCGCCCCCTCCGCGTCCACGGGCACGCACACCTTCGCCGAGCGAGAAGACTGACCGTCAGATCCTCGTCGCCGGCGAGACGAAAGAAAACGACGCGCGGCTCACGGAGATGAGCCGCGCGTCGTCGTCGATACCGGAAGTCCTTACCTCCGCCGAAAGAACGGGCATCTCACCAGGACAGGGCCGTCCGCGCCAGCCGCATCGAGTGGCGCGCGCCCGGATTGACCAGGACGTCGACGCCGAGCTCCGCGAGCAGCGCGACCAGCTCGTCCGCACCGAGCACCCGCCATCGCCCGGTGCGCACCCGCGCGCGGTGTTCGGCGGCGGTGGTCACCAGCAGCGAGGGGACCCCGTCCGGCGCGGGTGCCACGACCGGACGGCCGTCCCCGTCCAGCGCCACCCCGTAGGTTCCGGCGCGGATCACCGCGAGCAGCGCCGCGGCGTCGAGCTCGCCCGTGATCCGCAGCGCCGCGTCCACCGGGTCGGTGGGGGACGCCGCGCTCGCGGGGTCGTAGTCCGGGTTGGGCAGGAATTCGCCGCGGTACCCGTCCGCGCCGGTCAGCCACGCGCCCACCACCGCGTGGGGCGGCACGCTCCCCGCCGCCGGCCGGCCGGGATCGACGAGGAACACCCACTGGTCCCGGATCTCGTTCATCGCCCACTCCTCGGAATCCGTTGCGGCGGCAGCCATATCTCCACGAGCACACCGGACGCCGTGGTCTTCAGGCGGTCCGCGCCGCCTCGCACGGTGTCCAGCAGACCCTCCGCGTCGATCGCCGTGCCGGGGGCCAATGTGGACAGCCGGGCCCGGATCAGCCGGAGCAGCTCCTCGTGCACCACGTGGGCCCGGCCGAGCGCGATCCGGTTGCCGGACAACATGCTGTGGCTGACACCGTGGATACGCGCGACCGGCAGGGGCAGCCCGTCGGCCCGGCGTTCCAGAGCCGCCTCCGCGACCCAGTGCGCGACGCGGCCCAGCGCCCCCGGATCGGCCACCTCCGCCCGCCCGCGCACGAAGGGGATCGTCGCCTGGTGGGCGACCGTGTCGCCGACCTGCCACGGGCTCCGGTGCGGGAAGAGGTAGCCGGGAACCAGTTCCGCGGGACGGGTCACCGTGCTCTCGTGCCACTGTCCCTTGCCGGTGACGACGTAGCGGTCCCTGGCGAACTCCGGCATCGCGACGACGGCCCACTCACCCCGGGGGGTACGGCGCAGGTCGGTGACGGAGCGGAACGTCTGCGCGTGGACGTCCGCCAGCCGGGACATCGCGGCGTCGATCGTGGTCGAAGCCCAGGGCGACCGGCCGGCGGAGGCGACGACCCCACCCACGTCGAGCGCGTTGCCCGCCGAGTGTGCCACGGCCTCGGAGACGGCTCGGTGCGCGATGACCAGCGACCGGAACGCCGGTTCGTCCTGCCCCTGCACGATGCGGTTGCGTGCCTCGTCCACCGTTTCGTGCTGGCCGAGGAGACCGATGAGCCGGCGGCGTCTCACCACCTCACTGTCCACTGTGGCCCATCGGCCGCCCGACCAGATGGCCAGGTAACCGGTCAGCCCGCCGCGTTCGTCCGCGTCGCTTGCCACGTCGATGTTCTGCGAGGCGGCGTGGACCGGGAGGTCGAATCCGTTTTCCGCCATGTCCTCGTAGAACTGGAAGGCCAGCATGTCGCTGTTCATCCCGGGCAGTGCCTGGCAGCCCACGAGAGTGAAGGACGTGGGGTGCTCGCCCCGCCCGCCGAACGCCCTGCGGAACGCGTCCGACCGCCGCACCAGCTTCGCGAAGTCCACGCCGTCGAGGGTCAGCTCCTCGCCCGAGGACGTGTAGACGGCGGCATGGCGGGCGAGCGAATGGAGCACCAGGTAGAAGGTCCGTCCACCGGCACGGAGGTGCGGCGCGTCGACCATGGCGTAGGCGTTCTCGAACAGCTCCCGGGACGTCATCCGCGCGCCGGTGCGGCTGTCGATGTCGAGCAGGAGCGTGCGGTCGCGGCCGGCGGCGGCGAACCACCGCGCGTCCTGCGCCAGCCCGGCGGCGTCCTTGGGGTACAGGAGCCCTTCCACCACGCCGCCGCGTTCCAGGGTGTGGCTCAGGTGGTTCGGACCGCCCGGCCCTTCGAGGCCGGGCATGGTGAAGCCGGGACTGCTGCGCTCGACCCAGGCGCCCGGCTCGGGGCGGCCGCCGGTGTCCCGGTCGAAGTCGCCGTCGTGCTCGGTACGCGCGTGGCCGGTCACGGTCACCCACGTGCCGGAGCCACCGGTGTCCACGATCGCGCGGCCTTCGACGAGCCCGAACCGCACCGGCCCCCGTGGCGCGGTCAGCGCGAACCGGGGGAACCGTGTGCGCACCTCCCCGGCGACCGCGTCGGCGACGGAGAAACCGGTGTCGCACGCGAGCAGTGTCGCGCGGGAGTCGTCCACCAGGTCCAGGTCGAGCAGGATGCGCCCGAAGGTTTCCGGGTGCACGGCCAGCACCTGGCCGTCGACCGACACATCGAGGGCGTCGGCACGGCCGTGGACGTCGAGCACCCGCCCGCCGCGGTCGCCCGCCGCGGCGAGGAACGGTTCCAGCACGCGCGAGTGGTCGGCGACGAACGTGGCGCCGAGGACTTCGCCGCCGGGGGAGCGGACCTCCCGCGTCCAGACCCGGTTCGAGGTGAACCACCGCGTGTGGCCGTCCTGGGCCGTGCCAGGGTGCCGCGGCGCACCGGCCGGTTCGGGGCCGGTCCCGGTGCGGCCGAGCTGGAAGCCGTGCAGCGTCGCGCCAGGGAAGTGGCCGGCGATCTGGTCTCGCACCGCGACGGGGACGTCCACGCCGTGCCCGGCGATGTCCGACACCCTGGCCGGGTCGCCGAGCGTGTCGGCGAACTCGTCGATCACCACCTGCCAGGCGGCGTCGCGCCCGCGCCGCGGCAGGGCGGCCAGGCCCTGTGCGACGGCGGGCAGGTACAGCACGCCCGATCGGGCTCGCAGTTCCCGGTGCAGGGCGGTGACGGTGGCCAGCACCGCGGTGGGCGTGTCGCGCGCCGGACGCACGCTCGTGCCGATGGTCTCCGCCAGGCCCAGCTCCTGCGCACGCCGGGTGACGCCGGCGTCGGCGCGGGGCCGCGCGTACTGGTCGCCGAGGGTCGTGAGCAGTGCGGTGATCCCGTTGGAGCCGGCCGGTGCGGCGAGCACACCGCCGTCCCCGGCCCCTGCCGTCTCGTCCTCGCCGTCCGCCGCGAGCCGCGCGATCTCCGCGGGGTCGCCGGTGAACGCGTCGCCGAAGTGGATCCCGCCGAACCGGGCGACGATCTCGGCACCGGCCAGCTGCGGCGCCGCCGCCGACCGCCGGGCGCGCTCGATCCGGAACGCCGCGTCGTTGGTCATCGGCGCCCCGGCGTGGAAGATCTCGTCCAGGGACACCAACCTGACCCCGCTGTCCCTGGCCCACGAGGCCAGCCCGGCCGGTACGCGGCCGCGCGCGTGGCCGGTCCAGAGCACGACCTCCAAGCCGGTCCCGGCGAGCCTGCGCAGGGTGTCCAGGTGGCCTGGCTCGGGGTCCCCGGACGAGGTCGTGTGCACCAGGCGTGGGAACTCGCCGCCGACCTCACCCGGCGTCAGCCGGGCGGGGTCGAGGTCCCGTACCGTCGGGGTGTCCGGCCGCGTCAGGTCGAGAGCGCGGAAGAACGCCGCGCGGCGGTCGGCGGGCAGCCTCGCGTAGTCGTAGCCGCTGAGGAACTCCGGAGCGGGGCGCGGCCGCCGCAGGCCGTAGGGGTCCGGGCCGCCGAGTTCGTCGGCCACGGGGTCCGGCACGCGGCGGTCGCGCACCCTCAGGAGCAGGTGGTCCGGGTCGCCGTCGTCGAGGAAGCCCGGACGGGCGGCGCCATAGCGCTCGTCCGTGGCGCGCGGGTGGTGGCCGGTCAGTTCCATCACCACCTGGCGTCCCTCGTCACGGGAGAAGCCGCTGCCACGGGCGGAGCGGCTTTCCACGGTCAGCGGGACCAGCCGCTCCGCCAGCGCGGGGTCGCCACCGAGGCCGTCGAGGTTCCGGCGGACGGCACTCACCAGGTGGGCACGAACGGCCAGCGCGCGCACCACGCCGGTCGTTTCGCCCCGCCCCCGGCCGAAGCGGCTGCCGTTGCCGTGGCCGACGAGGCGGATCCGCGGTTCCGTGCCCGGATCGTCCACAGAGGACTCGGCGAGGTGTCGGGCCAGCAGCTCCATCTCCAGCGTCGGTACGACGTCGCCTTCCCCGGACTTTCCCTCGCCGAAGGTGTAGGACGTGGTGGTCAGCCGGTGCGGCGGGGACGCGGTCCCCGCACCCTGGTGGACCGTGATCGGCGTGTGCGCGACCTCCCCGTCCACCACCGGGGTTCCGGTGGCCGCGTACAACTCCCGCACCTGCGGCGGCACGTGCACCGTTCGCCACGGGCCGCCCGGCCCCAGCCGGTACATGTCCCGCACGTGGCGCACGCCGGGGAAGGCGGGGTCTCCGGACAGCGCCTGGAAGGCCGCGCGCCACACGATGTCGGGCCGCTCGTGCCAGCGGGTCAGCCGTTCCGCCGCCGTCAGGTCCAGGACGTTCCCCCGTACCAGGCCGTCCCGGACCGACCGGACCAGTTCCAGCGTGTGGTAGCGGTCGTTCACCGGCACCAGACCGTCACCGCGCTGCTCGTCCTGGTAGTGCCAGTCCAGCTGCGCAGCCCGTGCCAGCTCCTCGACGACGGCCTGGTCCTGTTCGGCGTTCGGGCTGCCCAGGATCGTCCAATGGCCACCGGCTTCGACTTCGACCTTCGGCGTGCCGCTCGTCTCGGACCCCAGGACGGTCACGGTGTTCTCGGTCGAACCGTAGACGTTGACCGGGAAACCGAGCGTCGTCATCTCCTGGTGGAAGTCGTACGCCGCGCCGCCACGGCGGCCGATGTTGCAGGAGATGAGGCTGACCGACCGGACACCCCGCTCGTAGGCGGCGCGGAAATCGCGGTTGGCGGTGACCATGGCGGCCAGCACGCGGCCGCTGAGCGAAACGAAGTCGCCGCCCTCCCGCCTGCGCACGATGAAGCCGGTGCCCCGCGCGTACCTGCCGTCGGCGTCCATCACGACGGAGCCGTGGATCTGCAGGAAGAACGTCCCGGCGGGGTCGTCGGACCACGGTGCCCGCGCGTACAGCGCGCGGCCGTCCTCCGGCGCGTCGGCGGATTCCCGGAGGCCACTGACGTCCCCGATGTCCCCGCGGGAGAACCCGAGATACCAGGACAGGTACGCGGCGCCGTCGTCGTCGGTGTCGTACTGGACGCCGGAGTACCTTCCGTGACGGGGCCACCGCCGCTGCGGCAGGTCGCGCAGCCGGACGAGGATGGGCTCCCATTCGTTGCTGCGCAGATACCGGCTGACGTTCAGGACGGCGAGTTCCCGGTCGTCGTGCAGCGGCTCGTCGCCGGCCTGGCGCCGCAGCCGCCGCCCGGTGCTCCGCTCGGCTCCGTAGACACCGCTGTCCGGGCTGCCCGGCCGGGTTTCGGCGTCCCCGCCGCCGGTGAGCAGGAACCGGTATGCGGCCGTCTCGGGCAGGGACGCGAGCCGTCCCTGCTGCGCGTCCAGGAAGACGATCGAGCCGTCGGGGCGGTGGATAGCGTTGAACACATGCCCGGAGCCCTCCTCCGGCCCGGCGGCGCGGAACACGATGCCGTGCGCGCCGGGGCCGGCGGCGACGAGCCGTTCGACGATTTCCCCGGGATGCCGGACCGGCACCGCTGGGGCGCCGAAGTGGTCCTCCAGCAGGCTCCGGGGGCGCGGCCCGGGTGTGGGAGCAGGCTCGAAGCGGCGGCCGGCCAGCATCTCCACGACACCGACGCTGACGTTGACGCAGTTCTCCAGGTAGCCCGGCTCGCCGTCGCCGAACCGCCGCGCGTTGAGCGCGAGGAAGTCCCCGTAGTGCTGGTGCACGAAGGCGCGCGCGGCCAGCGAATCCGCCGGGTACCTCTCCTGCCAGTACACGCGCCGGTCAACGGGAAAGGCCCAGTCCGGGGCCGCGGTCGCCGTGCCATCTTCCTCCGCCAGGTCGAGGATCTCCCGCTGGACCGAGTCCTCCGTCACGACGGGGCGCGCGCTCTGGTCCGGCACATGTCCGAAGCGGGCCAGGCTGGTCTCGTGTGTCCGTACGCCGGTGGGCCGCGGGCCGCCGGGATCCGCGGTGACCACGACGATCCCGGCCTGCCGCCGCTGCTCGCTGGTCAGACCGGCGACCCTGCCGCGGGAGACGGCGTTGATCTCGATGCCGGGCCCGGGCAGTGCCATCCCGTGCAGGCGTTCCTCGACGAGGTCCCACAACAGGCTTTCGAGCCGTGACGCGCGCTGCTGCCCGGTGGTCGTGGCGCTCGTGGCGCGATCGCCCGTCCGGGATCCGTTGCCGTAGCCGGTGATCTCGACGGTGACGGCCCTCCCGGCGAGGGCCGCGCCGACCACCTCGTCGGCGACGCGCCGCAGGCCCGGGAGCTGATCGGCGTCCGGTTCGGTGCTGCCCCTGCCGAAGGTGACTGCTTCTTCCAGCGTCGTGTGGATCGACGGGCCGGTGTCCTGCTCGGTCCAGAGCAGGACACCCCGACGCGCCTCGGGTGCGGCGGAGGCGCGCGGTCCGTCCGGGTGCGCGGACGTCCCGTCGCCGCGTGAGGACACCCGCAGTTCGACGCGGTCCCGCGGAATGCCTTGGGCTGTCAGGACTTCTTCGAGTTCCGGCGTGAGCAGGTCGCGGACCGCCCCGGCGCGCCGCAGGCCCACCTGGCGCGCGCCCTCGCTCCGGAAGCCGCCGTTGCCGCCGCCCTCCAGGTGGATCACCATCCTGGAGCCGGTGTCCCGGAGCCGCGTGGCCACCGCGGTGGCGAACCGGGTCAGCTGCTGTGTGTGCTCCGGCGCGATGTCGCGGCTGCCTTCGCCGAAGGAGATGCGGACCGGCGCGATGGGACCCGCGGCCGTTTCGCCGCGGAACACCCGCCAGTCGCCGTTCCACACCTTCACGGTGCCGCCACCGATACCCACCACGTCCGTGGCCGCGATCACCGGGGCGTGGTAGCCGTGTTCGGCGAGGGTGCGCTGGAAGTCGTACGCCGTGCCACCGGGCCCGGCGTGCCGGGCGGTGCTGCAGGCCAGGAGCACGTAGGCACTGGGACCGTTCCCGTCGCGATGTGCCTGGGCGAACTCGTCGGTGCCCATGAAGGCCAGTGCCAGTCCGGTGCCGTTGACCCGCGTGATGCCGCTGTTCGTCGCGATCGCGGAGTTGTGCCCGACGACGAAGAACGGCGCCGGCCCGGCGATTTCGGGCCGCCACGGGACAGGGACCGGGGTGTCGGTGTAGCCATCCGGCGGCGCCGGGTCACCCCAGGAGGCCTCCCTGCGGTACACGCGCTGGACGCCGCCGCTGCTCAGGAGCCGCTCCGCGTTCAGGAGGTCGGTACCCCTGATGCCCAGCGCCATCCCGGACGGCTCGCCGGCGCGGCCGGGCAGTGGCTGGCTCGCGGTCGAGGCGACATCGATCAGCCGGGTGGGGTTGGCGGGATCGGTCCGGACCTGGCCGTCCTCGCCGATCGTCGCGCCGAGGTGGCCGACGATCCGGACCGCAGCCGGGACACCGGCCCGGTGCGCCCTGCCGTCGCGGTACTCCAGCCAGTGCCCGCCGGGCCTGGTGAAGACGACCGGTACCCGGTTCGCGCGGTCGAACGTGATCAGGGTCGAGACACGACCGTCGTAGGCGTGGACGGCTCCTACCCGGCGTGACTGGGAACCGATCGTCGCGGCGAACGTCGCGATCGGGCCGCCGTCGCCCTCCTCGGTGACCGAGGTGGTGAGCAGCACGACCGGGCGGGTACCGGATCCGAAGCCGTCACGGAAAGCGGGCGAACGCAGCACGACGCGCGCGAGTGTCCGCGCGTCGAGGCGCAGTTCGCGGCCCTGCTCGTCGACCACGGGGAACAGTCCGTCCCGCAGGTCGTCGGCGGTGCGATCCGGGAGCACCACGAAGAACGGGGTCGCGTCGGCCCAGGGGGGTGTGTGCCCGGAGAAGGCGTGGCCGGTCATCGCGGCCACGGGGTCGGTCTGCCCGGGATCGAGGACGTACAGTTCCGTGCCCGCCCAGCCGTCGCCGGTCAGGCCGGCCGCGTCCCGGAACAACTCGTCCGGGAAGCGGTGCGCGCCGGGATCGGCGAAGTCGACCCCGGCCTGCGTCCCGTCGAACCCCTGCACCGTGGTGGACCGCACCCGGTCCGGCGCGAACTCGCGCGCGGTGCCGTTGCTGTCCAAGCCGGTCGCCGGAGCGCGGCGGAGCCGGCTGAAGGTCCGGTCACCACCGTAGAGATCGGCGGCGGTGTCCGGGAATTCCCGCAGTCGCGCCGGAGAGGTCTCGGCCGGTGCCGGGACCTCGGTCGCGGAGTCGCGCATCTGCCGGAAGAGCGCCTCCAGCGCCCGGGGGCGCGACGACGCCTCGTCGACCAGCGCCTGGGCCGCGCGGCTGTCGCGGACGGTGTCCCGGAGATACCGCAGCCGCCCGGCGAGCCAGCGTTCGGCGATGTCCGGGACGATCGCGCGCAGGCTGCGGCCGGCCTGGTGGCGCGACACACGCTCGAGGTGCGCGAGGAACCGCGGGTCGAAGTCGATCTCCGGATGGGCTTCCACCAGGCTCATCAGGCGTGCGCCGGTCCGCCGGACCGACACGTCGGGGTAGTTCTCGCCGTGCTCGTCCCACCAGTCGCCGGGTTCGATGTCGAGCAGGCCGTCGAGGGAGTCGTGGTGGATCGCGTCGACCAGGGGCGCCAGCAGCGCGTCCCGCGCCGCCGGCTCGTCACCGGAGTCCGTGTCGTCCCCGTGGGGGACTTCCGGCGCGGGCTCGGCCGGGATCGCCGGCGTCGCCTCGATTTCGAGCAGGACGTGCGGGTCGCCGTCGGCGGGCAGGCGCACCGTCCCCACCGGGAGCCGGGTGCGGTCGGCGAGGTCGCCGCTGCCGGGGATCGCGAGGTCCAGCCGTCGCTGGATCTCCACGCGCACGTCGTTCTCCAACCGCTCGATCGCGCCGCGGGACACGCCGCCCACGACGGTGATCCGGACAGCCGGTGGCGCGAGGCCCACTCGGGAGCGGTCGAGCAGCCGCGACGCGTACCGGGACGCGAACGAGCTCGCCGCGAGCGGATCGCGCGGCGCGCCGCGGTCGAAGGTGACCACGGCGGGCCGGTCCGGTCCGGCCGTGAAATCGGCGGGGAAGACGGACCGTGGCGCCGGGTGGTCTCCCACCGCGCGGGCGATCACGCCGCCCAGGCCGGTGAACGGTCCCGGATCGCCGAGCACCGCGTCGTGCAGACCACGCGCGAACGTGACGCAGTTCTGGTTCCGCCAGAAGTACGGCCGGTTCTGCACCGTCCTGATGAAGGCGAGACCGCGCTCGAGGTCCCGGACCGTGACCGAGGCGGGCACCGCCGTCGTGGCGACCTCGCCGCGGTCCGGGCTGCGGATCACCCCGTCCTGTTCGCTTCGCGCACGACTGCTGTCCGACGGCCAGAATCCGACGGAAAAGCGCCGCCCGAACCGCGGGCCGTCCGGGTTCGGGCCGCCGATCGGCAGCCGGACCTCGACCCACGCGTGGCCGAACCGCGTCGAAACGCCCTCCATCCGGGTGGGTTTGACCAGCACCCGGAATTCGACGTCGCCTCCCGTGTGGGAGCGTGCCCCGGCCAGCGCCCGTTCGAGCTGGTCCAGGTCGTAGCTCAGAGCCGGGTGCGTCGCGGCCGTCCGGCGGCCGGTGAGACCGGCCGCGGGTTCCGCGCCCACCGCGCGTAGCGCCTGGCCGAGATGCGGGCCGAGGTCGGCGAAGAGATCCGCCCCCGGGTACATCGCGCGGTAGACCTCGGCCAGCCGCACCAGGGACAGCGTGTCGTGCTCGATCCCGGCGACGGCCGACCACGCCGCCCGCGATCCGTCCCGTCCGGCGATCCGGTGCACCGCGGCCGCGATCTCCCGCACGTCCGGGAAGTCGACGCCGAGGTACCCGGCCAGCCCGGTCCGCCTGCCGTCCTGATGACCGACGATGGCCGCGAGAGCGGCCGGGCGGTCGCGGATCTGGTTCAGCGTCCGCACCGCCTCGTACCGGGTGTCCGCGGACCAGGCGAGGTGCAGCACCCGGCGGCCGAGCCACCACCCGGCGACGTCCGGGGCCACCTCGTCGAGCCGGGATCCCGTCCGCCGGGCGAGTTCGGCCAGCAGCGCGGGGTCGTACCCCGCCTCGGCGAAGTTCTCCAGTTCCGCGTACAGCTCGTCCCGGGCCGCGGGCAGGGAGCGGAACAGCCGGTCCACCGTGTCTCGGTGTTCGTCGGTCACCGGCGTCGCGGCCAGCGCGCCGAGCGATCCGTGGTCGATGGCGTCCGCCAGTGCCGCCACGGCCGCGCGGTGCGGTTCGGTGGTCAGGACGGCGGTTTCCCGGTGCTCGGTGTCCGCCGGGGCGGCCCAGACGGCCACCCGGCGGCGCCGTTCGCGCTGGGTGCCGGGCGCGGGGGCGAACGGGCCTGCGGAGGCGGTGTCCCCGCGACTGCTGACCTGGATGTCCACTGTGGACGATGGCAGTCCGTGCCGCGCCAGTTCCTCGTCGAGCATCGGCCGCAGGACGTCGCGAACGGCCTCGGCCCGCATCCGCCCGGTCCGCTCCGCGCCGCGGCTGATGCTGCCGCCGTTGCCGCCGCCTTCGACGTGCACCACCAGCGGATCGCGGACGGCTTCGGCCAGCTCCGCCGCGAACGCGCGCAGGCCGGGGTGCTGATCGCGCCGCACGGCCGTCCCGCGCTCGGCGAAGGCGACCTCCACCGCTTCGGGCAGCGGAGCGCGCGGCTCGCCGGGATCGCTCTCCGGCGAAGGCGGATCGGAGGCGTCCTCTTCGGTCTCCTCCAGGATGGTGTCGAGGTGCCGCTCCGGCGTGGCGGGCGGGACCGGGTCGACCGCGCGGCCCTTTCCCTTGCCGTCGCCCGCTTCGGCCTCGGTGCGGAGTGCGAGTGCGTCGGCGAACCGCTCCCGGGCCTGATCTTCCAGCAGATCGTAGGTCTGTTCGAGGTCGTCGGCCGTGGCGCGCCGGGGACCGAGGTGACGCAGCTCGATCGGGAGCAACGGCATCGGCAGGCGCGGGGCGCCGTGCTCGTCCGGGTTGGTGTCGAGGGCGGGGAACGAGGAGCGGATGCCGAGCGCTTCCCGCTGCGTGACCCGGCGGGCCGGGTCGTCCCGGAACGCGGTGGCCAGATAATCGCCGAAGGTGGCATCCGTGCGTTCGGGGTCGTGGGGCCAGCGCATCGGCAGCCGCTGGTCCAGGCCCGGCTTGGCGGCGGTCTTCGTGTAGTGGTCCTCGCTCACCCGCTGGAGAAACCGCTCGGCGAGGTGGCCGGACTGCTCGTCGAGCACCTGCCGCACCCGGGTGCTCAGGCCGGCGCGGACCCCGTCGAGGTGGACGCGGAGGGAGATCGCGGCGAAGTTCTTGGTCAGGCTGTCCGGCGCCATCGTGCGCTGGGCCAGCGCGGCGAACTGGCTGTAGACCGCGGCGAGGTAACCCGCGAGCGTGACCCGGTCCTCCGGAGAGGCGCCGGGGAGCAGCTGTCCGGTCAGCTCGTCGCCGAGTTCGAGGCCGTCTTCCAGGTGATTGCGTGCCGCGATCACCACGGGGCTGTCGTCCCGCATGGTGACGGCGGTGAATCCGAGGAACTCCCGCAGGCCCGCCAGCGGGACGCCGACCGTGAAGTGCAGGTACAGCTCGTCCGTCGCGCGCCGGCCGCCCTTGCGCAGCCGCACGTCGTCGGCCAGCGGGTCCAGCTGGAAGGGCGGGCCGTCGAACAGCAGGCTCAGCGGCGTGTTGTCGCGCGCCCGCGCCAGCCGCCGCAGGGCGTCGGTGATCGCCGCCATCGTCTCCGACCTCGTCCGGCGGCTGTCGTCGCCCGGCACCGCGGCGATCGGCTTGGTCACCAGCTCGATCACCGGCTCGCCCACGGCGTCGAGCACGAGCTGGTAGTCCGGCGCGTCCACCAGGAAATCGACGTCGTCGGGCTCGACGTCGCGCGGCAGGCGGACCGGATAGCCGTGCAGCTCCGCCTCGAACCCGATCGCGCCCGCCAGCATCCGCAACCGTTCGCCGGTGAGCAACCGCGGCGCGAGATCCTGTGCCAGCGCGACGATTCCCACCTCCGGATCCGCGGTGGCCGCCAGCCGCGCGGCCTCCTCGACCGTCACCTCGTAGGCCGCCGGGTCGCCGACGCGCACCAGATCGCGGATGCGGGTGTTGAGCTCGGCGGCCAGATGCGTGGCGTCGACCGGCGCCCGGCGCTGGGCGATGACCACGGCACCCCCCTCGCGCAGGCGATAGGGGTCGTCCCCGGCCGGCCTGCCGTCCAGGACGACCGACCAGAGATCGCCGTGCCTGCGGAGTGCCCAGGTGTAGCCCACGAAACCGGTGGCGTGGGTCGTCCAGCTCAGCGAGGTGCCGAGGTCGTGCTGGTCGTCGCGCTGGTCGAGGACGCGGATCTTGCCGTCGGAGCCCACCGTGCCCCGCCGCAGCACGTCGAACTGACCGCCGAGGCCGGTGACCACCCTCATCGGCCGGTGGCCGGAACGCATCGCCGGTATCCGGTGGACGCCCGGTTCCAGATGCTCCACGGTCACCGCGAGATCGCGGTAGTCGGCGTAGGTGAAGAACCGGACGCCGTCGATTTCGACGATTCCCCGCGCGTCGGCCACGACCCCGGCCTGGGGCTGCCTCGCCACGTCGTCCGCACGGGGACGCTGCTCCACGACGAGGACGCCTCGGTCCCGCAGGCCATAGGCGTCGTGCCGGAGCTCGGCGGGCGGGCCGGTCACGACGAGGGTCCACAGGTCATCGTGCTCACGGACTTCCCAGGAGTAACCCACCAGACCGGTCGGCAGGACGGCGGTCCAGTTGATCGGGTCCTCGCTGCCGTCCGGCCGGGACCGGCCCTGGTGGAAGATGTCGGCGCGCCCCTTCCCGGTGACGGTCCCGCTGCGCCGCACCCGGTGGTTCCCGCCGAGATCAAGGGAAATCACCTTGTTGCCGCTGCGGCCGGCGTTCGGGAACTCGAAGGTGTTCGCGCCCTGCCGCACGACCTTGACCGAGCGGTTCGCGTAGTTCTTGACCAGTACCCGCGTCCCGTTGACGGTGACGGTGCCCAGGTCGTCGCCGGGGAACACCCGGGTCCGCTGGGCGCCGAACGCGGACGGGTCCGGCACGGCGGCCGGAGCGGGGGCGGCGTCCCGGGCCGGGGCGGTGGCGAGGTAGCGGGCGGGACGGCCCGGCTGGTCGATCTGCACGACGTGCACCCGCTGCCGCGGATAGCCGGGTGTGGTCTCCGTCGTGCCGCGCACCTGGACGACGGTGGTCCGGCTGGTGCGGTGGATGTCGAGGTCGAGGTGGTAGAGGTTGGCCATGACCTGGGCCAGCAGACCGCCGGCTTCCCCGAAACCGGATCCGGGCTGCCGGAGCTCGGCGATGATCCGCTGGACGCGTTCCGGAGTGTGGTGGGCTTCGCGGAAGTAGCGCGGGGCCGGCTGCGCGGCGTCGTCGGCGAGCGCCTCGGCCAGTTGGAGGCGCATCTGGTGCGGGTGCAGCGGACCGTCGCCCGCGGGGGCGCCCAGCCGCGCGCTGAGGGCGACGGCACGCAGGAAGCTGTCGCCGTCGTCGTCGACGTGGACCCACCCCAGGCCGTGCACCCCCAGGGTGTCCTCGATCACCCGGGGAACCGTGTAGGTGTTCTGCATCGTGTCGGCGAGTGTCACGAAGACCTGTGAGCCGGTCTCGGTCACTGACGGCTCCGGCACGATCTCGCGCCGCACGAGGTCGAGCAATGCCGCCCTGCCGATGGTGACCTCGTCGAACACGCCCGCGCGCCTGCTGAGCGCGTCCGCGACCATGCCCAGGAGCTGCTCGTGCACGAACGCCGATTCGTGCAGGCCACCGGTGATGACGGCCTGTCGCGCCACGGACAGGTCGCCGTCGGCGACGGTGGTCCCGGCGGCGATGTCGAGGGCCAGCGTGCGCAGGTTGAACGCGTCGTACCCCGGCATCTCGTAGGCACCGGTGAACGGGTCTTCGGTGACCTCGAACCGCTGGCCGCGCTCGGGTTGCCGTGGTGGTGCGCCGGCGGGCACTCGCGGTCGTAGTTCGCGGCCCCCGGTGCGGACGGCGTGGGCGATGTTGCCGGCGAGTTCGTCGAGGGTGGCAGGCTGATAGGACCCGCCGGTGTCCTGGAGGTGCAGGTGGTGATCCAGTTCGGCGCGGTCGAGATGCTCGTCCGCGGGGAGCCGCTGGTTCACCGACAGCAGGAGGTGGTCGAGGAACTGCTGGTCGCGGTGCTCCGGCCCGGTGCCACTGACCGGTGCGGGCACGATGGTCACGCGGACCCGGTGGCTCGGCTCGTGGGCCCTGATCCCGGTGTCTTCGACGGCGGCGACGTCGATCCTCGGCTCGTCCGCGAACCGCCTGGCCAGCGAAAGAACCTCGTCGCGCAGGGCCTGGTCGATGCTGCGCCCGGCGACCTCGACGCGCACCCGGCCGTGACGACCGGCATTGCTCAGCGCGGATGTCGCCGCGGCGACGGTCGACTGCACGACGTCGCGGGAAAGGAAGTTCTGCATCGAGAAGCGGCGCCGGAAAACCTCGGACGGCGCTGGGGAACCGGTGTCCACATGGGACGGTCCAGCGGTGCCGAGGCGGTGCAGTACCCAGTCCGCGACCGCGCCCGGCGGACCGGGTGCCGGATCCGGCCGCCCGGCGAGAAGAGCTCGCAGTTCCGGGAGCGTCAGCCGGTCCCGGCGCCGCTCGCCGAGGACCGTGTTGACCCGGCTCAGCACCGAGTTCTCGAACGCCGCGGTGCCGTGGAGCGCGCTGAGCGTGGGCATCGCTTCCCGGGGAACACGCACGCGCGCACGTGTGGGGGCGCTGGTGGTCCGGGCCCGGGGCGCCGGCGCCGAGTCGCGGACATCGGTGGTGGACGCCGAAGTCAGCCGTCGCAGGGCCTGCTCGGTGACCCACAGCATGACCCGGCGCCGCTGGTCCCGGCTCCCGTTGCCGGGGGGCGCGTGGGGGCTGGCGGAGGGGCCGTCGCCGCGTGACCGGTGGTCGACACGCACGAAGTCGCGGGGGATCCCCCGTTGGTCCAGCTGGGGCCCCAGCAACGACTCCAGCGCCTCGGACACGCTGCGCGCCCGGTCGGTTCCGACCGTCTGCGCGCCCCGGCTGCTGCGGCCCCCGTTCCCGCCGCCTTCGGCGACGACCACGAGACCCGGCGATCCGGTCAACGCTGCCCGGCCGGCCCGTTGCCCGACGTAGGCGGCGAAATCGGCCAGTGCGTCGCCGGCCCGCGGCTGGTAGGTGTGCGCCCCCGAGGCGAAATCCACTTCCGCGGCCGGTCCGGCGGTGGGGGCCGGGGTGAGCCGGTACGCCTTCTCGGCCGCCTCGTTCGCTTCCTCGGTATGGACGTCGACGGTGTCGAAGTGGTCCCGGACGAAGTTCCGTGCCGAGGCCGGGGGAAAGGCGCGGATCTCGACCGGGATCAGCGGGCGCGGGAGCCGGCCGTCGTTGGTGTCCGGGGTGGGGAACGTCGTGCCGACGTGGAGTGCTTCGGCCTGGCCGATCGCCCGGGGCGGGGCGGCGAGGAGCCCGCTGTCGAGGTAGTCGCCGACGGTGAAGGGACCGCGCTCGCCCCAGGACAGGACGTCCGGTCCGTGTCCCTGCGAGTTGGGCGCGGCCAGGAAGGGCTGCCGGCGCAGGTGGCGGACGATCTGCTCCCGGATCCACGGGGCTTCGGCGTCGAGGAATTCCCGGACGGCCGCCGGGAGCGCGTTCCGGTAGCCGGGCATGTCCACCCGGGACAGGACGACGGCGAGGAGCTTGGGGTAGTAGTCGCGCCTCCTGTCCGGTGGGTGGTGCCCGATGGCTTCGGCCAGTGCCGACACCTGGACGTGAAGCAGCGTGAGGTAGCCGGCGAGGGCCTGCACTTCGGCGTCCGTGGCGAGCGCGTCCACCGCGCTGCGATGTCCCGAGCCGGGTCGCAGCCCGGCGAAGTGGTCGGCCACGGCCGCGCCGACCTGGAGACCGAGTTCGAGCGTCCGCACCGATTCGGAGTCTTCGTGCATGAGTCCGGTGTGGATCGCCCGGAGGAAGCCGAACATCCCGGCAGGCGGGATCCCCGTGGTCAGCTGCAGGGCCAGCCCGCCCCTGCCCAGGACCGGGCCCAGGGTGGCGTGGGTGAACGGCTCGTTGACGTGGTAGCCCTCGTGTGCCGGGAACAGGTCCGTCAGGAGGGTCCCCTCGGGGCTGTGCTCCAGCTTCCGGATCGCGGTTTCGACCCTGCTCAGGGTTTGCGCCGGGTCGAGGCGGCCGGTGTCGCCGGGCAGAGTCGCGATGGGTTTGGTGACGATCTCGAAGATCGGCTCGTTGCCCACCTTGTCGATCACGATGTCGAAGTAGTCGGAAGTCACCATGGTGCCGACGTACTCGATGCCCTCCACCCGGCGCCGGTTCTCCAGTTCGATGCCGATGGCGCCGCCGCGCACGCGGGGCCGTAGCTCACGCCCCTGGGTGCGGACGGCGTGGGCGATGTTGCCGGCGAGTTCTTCGACGTTCCTGGGGACGACGGTCTGGCCGGCGTCCTGCCGCGCGATCTGTATGTCCAATGTGGACGGATCGAGGTGGTCGCCGGCGGTGAGCCGGGAGTTGACCGCGGCGAGCAGGTCGTTGCGGAAACGGTCGTCGCGGTACCGCGGGTCGGTGGCCGTGACCGGTTTCGCTTCGGAGGCGGGCTCGTGGGGCGCCGGTTCGGCGGGGACGGTCGGCGGCGCCGCTGTGTCGGTGGACAACTCGGCCGGGCGCCGCGGGGTGGTCTCGGTACGCGCGGAGGTGGCGGGGCCGGGCGGTGTGGTTGGTGTGGCGGCCGGTGCGGTGCGGGAGGTGGTGATGGAGGCGGGGCGCGCGGAGTTCGTCGCGGGGCGGAGGGCGCTTTCGGTGCGGGACGGTGTGGCCGCGGTGGTGTTCGTGGCGGCGTCCGGTCGTTCGGTGGCAGGGGAGTGCGCTGTCTCGCCAATGGGGTGCGGCGAGGTGGTGGTGCTCTGGACCGGTGTGGTCGTGGTGAGGGCTGGCCCAGGACGGGCGGTGGCGGTCGCGGTAGGGGGAGTCGTGGCCGGGTTGGTGGTTGCAGGTGCGGGGTTCGGGGTCACGGCTGGGGATGCCGTGGCTGTCGTGATCGTGGCGTTGGTGGGTGGTGCGACGGTGGAATTCGTGGCCGGGGCTGCGGGATGGGCGGTCGGCGTCGTCGACGGCGCGGCAGCGGGACTCGCGGCCGGGACCGGGGACGGCGCGACGGCAGGGGGCCTCGCCGCGGTGGGGCTCGGGGCCGCGGTGAAAGTGGGGGCAGGTGGTGCGACGGGAGTCGCGGCCGCGGCGGGGGTCGAGGCGGCCGGTGCCGGGGTGGCGGGACTCGTGGTGGCCGGAGTCGCCGTGCCGGGAGTGGCTGTTCCCGGGCGGGGAGCAGCTGTGGCCGGACCGGGTGCGGCGGTGGGTGCGAGGCCGGAGGTCGCCGGGGTTGCCGCGCCGGAGGTGGGCGCGGCCTGCGGGGGCCCCGGGACCGGCTGGGGGATGGCCGGTCCCGGGGCGGGGATGCCGCTCGCCGGCGGTGGCGTCTCGTCCGGCGAGGCGGTCGGGCTGGAGGGCGGCGGGGTGCCTTGGGGGCCTTCGGTGCTGGAGGGCGGCGCCGGCACGTCGATGTCGATGTCGGGGGTTTTCGGTGTGGCGTGGGGTGCCAGGTGATGGCCGAACTGGTGTGCCTTGTGGGTCACGGCGCCGGAGAAGGCACCGCCGAGCACCGAGAAGCCCAGCCCGGCCGCGTCACCGCCCAGCGGCAGCGAAGCGAGGCCGACCGCGAGTTCCGTGGTGGCCTCGACGAGCACCGCGCCGGCGGTGGAGGCGGCCAGCTTGGGTTTGTACTTGGCGACGTAGTGCTGCAGGCCGTGGGCGAAGGCACCGGCTCCGGCGCCCATACCGACGGCCATGCCGAGGGATTTGCCGTCGATACCGTGGCGGTGGCCCTGGATGATCTGGATCAGCTGGCCCAGGATGTCCTGCACGCCTTCTTCGACGGCCTCCCGCGCGGCGGACACCACGGCCGCCTTCATCGCGGAGCCTTTGATCATGTTCTCCAGCACCCGGAATCGGACCAGCGCGACCAGGGCCGGAAACGTCGCGGCGAACCAGGGTTCCAAGATCGCTTGGGCGATCTCGGCCGCCAGCCACGCCGTGGCGATGATCATCGAGAGCTTGTTCGATTCGATGGCCAGTGCCTGCGCCCGCAGTGTGGCGGCTTGTTCCCGCGCCATGCCGACGAAGTCCTGGTCGAACTTGCCCAGCTCGTAACCGGCGCGGAAGAAGTTCCTCCCTACCGCGCCACCGACGCCGTTGGCGACGTCCGCGCCCAGCTTCGGCAGCGCGAGGCCGGAACCGGCGAGCTGATCGCCGAAGGCTTCCCACTCGTCCGCGAGGGCGCGCAGGGCGTCTTCGTCTCCGCGCGGCCACAGACCACCGAAGACCGGTACCAGGAGCCAAGCCAGCTCCTTCGGCATCTCCAACGACACCCGAACACCCCCTCCCGGACAAGCCACCGCACCGGAAACGCTCCTCTCCCGACGTCCACAGCCCGTATACGAACGGTCGACGGCGAAAGCGCCGTCCTTGCGCGCGTGCTCGCCGTCCGGAGGTAAAACACCACGGTGATGTAGCGGATATCGGCACCAAGCGCTACATCGGCGAGTATCTTGGTGACGATGAGAGCCGACGCCGCGCGTAACCTCGAGCTCGTGCTGACCACGGGGGCTCGCATGCTCGCCGACGAACCCGCGACCAGCGTCGCCGCGATCGCGGCCGAGGCGGGCGTGGACCGCCGCACCGTGTACCGGCGGTTCGCCGGACGGGACGAACTGCTGGCGGCGGTGTACGAGGCACGGCTGGACGCGATCGAGGCGGCGATCGAGGCCGCCCGGCTCCGCGTGGCGCCTGTGCCGGTCGCGCTGCACCGGTACGTCGAGGGGATCATCGGCGTGAATCGCAAGTGGCCGGTCGAACTCAGCAAGATGCGGGCGGTGCCGGAGATCTGGGAGCGGCGGCTGCGGGCGGTCGACGAGGTCGAACGGTTTCTCCAGCGGGCCACCGAGGACGGATTGCTCCGCCCCGGCCTGCCCGACCGCTGGCCGGGGCGTGTGCTCGGGCAGCTGCTGCGCCTGGCGTCACGCGAACTCCCCGACCTGAGCGACGCGCACGCCGCTGATGTCGTTGTGGACACGTTCCTGCGGGGTTTCGGCGCGGAGCAGGGGGGGCGCGAGCCGTAGCAGTTGAGCCCTGCCGCCGGGACGGCGGGAGCTCAGTTCCCTTCGCGCGGGGCCATGAGCAGGGGCAGCCGCCGGAGGTCGTCCAGGGTGAGCCGGAACCCGGCCAGCGCGCACACCACGCGCCAGTTCCGGCCGCAGTCCAGATACTCCTCGTCGATGTCGTCGATCCCGTCGTCCGGGTCTTCGAGACCGGAGGCGCGCAGGTCGGCGAGGTCGAAGAATCCGGCGGCGTCGACCGCGGGACGGAGTTCGGCGGGCAGCCGGTCGCCGTCGAGGTCGGGGTCGATGCCTTCCGCGGTGCTGAACACCAGCATCCCGTCGACGCCGTAGTCGAGACCGGTGTCGCCGTTGATGGTCCAGTTCGCCATCGCCGCCACACCACCTGCCGCTGACAGCACGGCCGCCGCCTCGATGTCGTCCGGCCCGGCGGCGTAGGTCAGGCCCGCGTCGTCGTAGACGAACGTCCAGGCGCCGGCCCGCCCTGCCAGCAGAACGGTTCCGTCCTCCGGCGCGTCCGTGCCGAGTGCGGCCTGCGGCAGGCTGGTCCACTCGTCCGGCTTGGCCGCGGGCAGGACGCACGGGACGATCCGGTCGGGTTCGGCACCCAGAACCCGCAGCGCGGTCCGGGGATCGAGGTCGCGGACCACGTGCACCAGATGGTTCGGGTCGTCGCCGGCCAGCTCCTTGGACCAGACCGGGAAGCCGGACTCGTCGAGGGCGCCGGGCGGGAAGCCGGGTGTCGCCATGGGACGGAGTCAACCTGGGGCGGGTGGACGAACGATCGACAGCCGCCGTATACGCGCGGTCGGCAAGTCCGGTGAGACCGGGGACCGGCCACTGACGGGCCGCATCGCCGTCGTCACGGGAGCCTGCCGATCGACCATGCGGATCCTCGGGGATTACGCTGGATCGGGCGCCGTGGCGGTCACAGTCTTGGCGTTCCATTGGGGTTGGTGCCGTGGTCTTGAGTGTCGCGAACGCTCCGTTCGGGACGTTGATCGTCGGCAACGGCGCGTTCTCGCCTCGGGACGTCAGGTCAGAGGAGGTAGGCGGCGGTCGTGGCGACGGCAAAGATTCCCCAGGCAGTGGTGACCCAACGAAAGGGGGAGTGGCCTTTGCCGAGTGCATTGCCGGAGCCAATAGCGCCGACGAGCAGCCCTGCCACCAGCCCCAGCCCCGGTAGGCCGGCGACGAGGCCTGGGCCCAGGGCCATGCAGGGTGTGCTGCGCTCTGAGCCGCTGCGGCGAGCGTCGTCACCCCGGATCTCAACTGCGTCCACATCGAGTACCGGGCGATGGCCACGGCTTCATCCTGAGTGAGATTCTCGATCTGCTCGTGAAAAGAGTCGAACACTATCGATATCTGGTGAATATCGCCCCCGAGCGCCATGAACGCCGGTTTGTCTTCACGGTTCGAGGACGGGCGCAGATCCGGCCGGCGCGAGGTAACCGCACCGAGTCGAACGAACCGATGCGCTCATTCACATATTGGTACAACGCTTCGGGGTCCCGACAGACCACCATGGCCACGAGGTTGGCGGTTCCGGTGATCAACAACGCCGGGAACACCGATCATGGGATAGACCCTCTGGTTGAGCCACCACGAAGTCGCACAAGGTAGTTGCGCCGTGGGCCTTGCGCAGGGCTAGTCCGACTGTCGCCTGCCACTGTTGTGGGACCACCACGTCGCCAGTCATGGGACCACCGACAGCAGCGCAGACGTGGAACAGGTTCTCGTGCCGTCGGTTGGCGAAGGCCGTGTTCCCGAACGGCCGGTATGCGGCATGTGCGGACGTTCGGGTGCTGGATGTGGGTTCCGGGTTGGCCGTGTCCGGGGTTGGGTCAGGGTGCGCCGCGACAGAGTGTGCGGTAGGGCGGGCAGCCGTAGGCGGTGCGATAGTGGTGGGCGAAGCGGCCGGGATGGAAGAAGCCCCAGCGGGCGGCGATCTCGGTGACCGTGGCGCCGGTGGTGGGATCGGCGGCCAGCAACTCCCGGTGTGCGTGCTGGAGGCGGGCCTGGCGGAGATATCCCATCGGGGTGGTGCCGAGGTGGCGGCGGAAGGCGTGCTGGACGGCGCGGATGGTGGTGCGTGCGGTGGCGGCGACGTCCGCGGCGCTGATGTCTTCGTGGGCGTGGTCGTCGATGAACGTGATCGCCCGGCGCAGGGCGGCCGGGCGCGCGTCGTGGCGGTCCTCGATGGTGGGGTCGGTCAGCGCGGTGCTGGGGAAGGCGGTCAGCACCGTGGCCGCCAGCAGCTGGGACGCGGTGGAGGCGATCAACGGGGCGTCCCGGATCGCCGGGTCGGAGGCCACCTGCTCGCGCAGGAACGCCATGGTGTGCAGCAGATGGCGCCCGGCGGCGGGGGAGATCGGCCGGTGACCGGTCAACCGCACCGGCTCCGCGGTGCGGGCGGGCGCGGTGTCGGCCACCCGGGACAGTAATGACGGTTCCAGCAGGGCGCAGCTGTAGCGCGCCCTGCTGATCCGGCCGGCGAAAGGCAGCTCAGGCAGGGCGGCCAGGAACACCTCGCCCGGGCCGTGGCTGTCCCGGACACCGCCGACGTCCCAACGTGGGAAGGAACCGGACTCCACCACGAGCGCGCAGAAGCGGCCCGTCGGGTTGACGACGTAGTCCAGTTCGAGGTCGAAGTCCACCTGGTCCAGGCTGACCGGCCCCAACGGGTACTGGGTGATCCGGGCCCGGTACGGCTGCTCCTGACGGCCGTTGAACCGCGACGACGCGTAGCTGGCGCTGCAGAACTCCTCGATCTCCTCCAGGTCGCGGCTCTCGAAACCTACGTTCACAGTCTTCCCATATCCCCGTCACCGGTAACCCATCGTTGACGGGGGCAGGGTGGCGGTGTCGCGTCAATCATCGAGGCGCTCCTTGGCGGGCACGGCGGCGCGGGTCCTGGCATCGCCTGTGGGGCACCAAGACTGGCCCTGCCCGCCCACGAACGACAGCCCTCAGCCGGGGTGACCACCCGGTCGGAGCACAGACCCGGGACACGGTGTCGGCGGACGTCGCAGCGGTCGAGGCTCGGGTGCCGTGCGATGGAACGCCGCGGGGGAGTGGGAGGTGTCCGAGCGTCTGGCTCATCCGCCATTGGTCGACGAGATGACATTCATCGCCGTGCAGCGGATCCGCGCCGGGCGGCATACGAAGGACGGCGGTACGCGCGAGTACGTGTTGTCCGGGCTGGTTGTGTGCGGGGTGTGTGGTCGGCGGATGGAGGCGCTTTGGGTTCACGGCCGCGCGGGGTATCGGTGCCGTCGCGGGTACAGCACCGCCGCACCGCGACCGGACGACGGGCCGCGCAACGTCTACGTCCGCGAGGAACATCTTCTGCAGACTGTGGCAGGTCTGTTTCCGGCGGACGGACGGGCCGGCGACCGCAGCCCGCGCGAGATGCGGGAGAACCTGTGTCGTCGCGGGCTGGAAATCTGCTGCGGTCGCGAGACTCGCGAACTCCGGCCAGCTGTCGCGCGACAGACTGTCTGCCCGGCACAACCACCGGACCAGCTCACTCTCGAGCTCGACTGCAGCCGCCACGCAGGGACAGCACCGGACAGAGGCCGCCGAAGAGGTCTATCGTGCATTCCCGCCGTCGACGAGCGACCGATACCATCAGACTGCGGTAGCCGTGTACTGGCACAAATTTACCCTACGGATCCGAAACCCGTGGGGTAAGGGAGTCTCCGAGACTCGAATACATGTTCGTAGCATCCCTGCGCAGGATGCGTGTTCATGCGACGGACCATAGCTGTAGATCATGGCCGAGCGCCAGCCGGTGTTCATCGATCTCGCTGGTCAAGATGCTTATCTCTCAACGGGTTTGGGTCAGTAAGTGGTGTCGGGTCGGTGCTCTGATGGTGCCTGAGAGGTTGCCGCAGTCATCATCGAGGTGTTCAAGTTGCCCTCGAAGCAGCTAGAGCGCCTGGTGCGGGCGCCTTGTCCAGGCGTCCCACGTGCTGTTCGTGGATACTCGTTGGTGCGGGAAGATTCACCGACTTTGTGGTCCGAGGACGATCATGCGTGTTAACCACAACGCTCACGCTGGGTGACTGGTGAGGCACGCTGATCAAGGCGGTATGGGAGCGGCAGCGGGCTGTGTCAACGCCGGGCGCTCGGTGCGGCTACTTCGTGGCAAGTGTGACGGCGGCGACGAGTGCGGACCCGGTGCCGGCCATGGCGCTGACAGCTGCAGCGGCGTTGGCTGTGTTGCTCCAGAATTTGCCGAACAATTCGCCCCATTTGCTGGCGCGAAATGCCATTTTCAGCTTCTGCGACTTGTGCTCGCGTAGGGAACATCCAAGCAGCAACCCGTTGGAGTTCCGGCGGCAGGCGAGTCCTTCGCGTGTCGTAGCCATACACCATGTAGGCACCGCAAAGAGCGTGTACAGGATGGTCAGGGACGAGGCGATCAGGATGAAGGCCGCGCTCATGTTGCCCGACGTCCAGCCGTACACGATGACCGGCAACAACAGGTAGCCGAAGTAGCGGCCTACGATCCCGGACGACTTCTTCCGTTTCCTCCCCATGTGTTCCTATCGTAAGGTCCACTCCCGTCCGGTAAAGACCCTGAATGTGTGCGGTCCTGACGGATCACAATCACCTGACACTGAAGAACGCCAGTGTAACTGGTTCTCCTGCCAAGCAAACGTACTCGCCTGGACTAGACCGCGACTACGTTCGGTGACATCCGCTGATCTGGCCGCCAAATCCAACCAAACCGCCATGAAGCCCTAGCGGGATCAGAGAGCCAGCCGTTCAGGCGGAAGTGTTGCGCAGTCGGAGGGCGCAGCCGCCGACTGTCGGTGCTGGCTGCTGTCTCAAGCGGCGGGACGGCGGCGCCGAGCAGTGTCTGACGTGATTACTGGGCTGAGCGGTGGTCCCAGTGGGCTTCGGCTCTGGTCAATGCGTCCCGGATTCGTTGCGGCTCGCCGCTGCCGGTGGTCGGCAACCGCAGCAGGGGTAAGTCGTGCACGCGCAGGATCTCGTTCTTGAGTACATCCCGCTTCAGCTGCGTCGGCTTGTTTTCGTGGAATTCGAACCCGTCGACCTCGATGGCCAGCAGTGGTCGGTTGGTGACCCGGTTGTACACGACGAAGTCGAGGGACGCTCGGTTTCTCACGTAGGCGGCTTGGTCCGGGGTGAGCCGCTCGAGGTTGGGCAGGAGATTCTTCAGGAGGACCTGGGGAATCGCCGTCAGGTGCGTATAGTCCGGCTCGGTGAAGATGTCGTTCAGCACGGTCCAGATGATGTTCTCGGATGGGTATTTGAACTTCTTCCCCAGTCGTGCGGCGAGCGGGCGCAGTCGCTGCGAGTACGCGGAGTAGAGCAGGTCGAAGACGGAGACCACCGCGCTGTCGACGACTTCGTCGCCGGGGTTGTGGTAGCGGATGTAGCCGACCAGGTCCTGGATGTGCCGGCTGGTGGGCAGCATGTCGTTGTTGGTCACGAGGATGAACCGCCGAATCGCCCGCGACACCGCGACATTGATCATCTGCGGGTCGTCCACGAAGGGCAGCCCGGTGCGGCCGCGCCAGGTCTCGTCCAGAACTGTGGTCAGGATGACTACTTGTTTCTGCCGGCCCTGGAAACGGTGGATGGTGTCGGCTTCGACCTGGTCGAGCACGTCACTGGTCTTGTCGGCCTGCAGGCGGTAGGGCGTGGTGACCCCGATGTCGGTGTCGGCGAAGCCCGGGCAGTGGTCGCGGATCACCTCCTGGGCGATGATGTCCACCTCGCGTTGGTTGGAGCGGCCTCCCCCGCGGTGCTGGCGCATGTGATTGCCCTCGACGGTGCGCACCACGATCATCGGCTGCTCGGCGCCGCCGGTGGTGTACGGGATCAGGTCGCCGTCGTAGAACTTCTTGTTGCAGAATCCGATGATGACCGGGTCGCACCGGTAGTGCTCCCGTAGCAGCGCACTGGGCAGCTCGGCCCCGTACATTTCCGACAACGAGGACAGGAGATTGTGCCGCCGGCAGTCGTAGGCCGGCATCGGCGGCGTGAGGTCGGCCGCGGCCTCGACGGGGATAGGCGGGAGTTGCTTCTGGTCGCCGACAACGACGACATTGCGGGCGCACGACATCGCCAGACCGGCCGTCAGCAGGTTGACCTGGGAAGCCTCGTCGATGATGAGGTAGTCGAGCAGGTATCCGTCGGAGATGCTGGCCCGCAGCGAATGGCAGGTGCTCAGCAACGCCGGGTAGTCCTCGATGAAGCTCGCGAACGCACGGCCGCTTCGGTAGGAATCCGCGTCATAGGTGGTCCGCGCCAGTTTCCGGTATCGATCGGCGAGCTCGGCGTGGAAGAACCGGGCCGACAACTGCTGGTGTTCTCGGGCGAGCCGGTCGAAGTCGGCGCGCCGCAGCCGACCGTCGACCAGTTCGATCTCCCGTTCCAGTTCGGCGATTCGCCGGGTGTAGTACGCCAGCTGCAGCCGGAGCACGACGTCGGTGTCGGCCGGGTCGAGCGACTGCAGGGACCCGTACTTGAAGTACTTCCCGATCCGCCGGAGCAGCCCGGGGCGCGCGCCCGCCAGTTCCACCTGGGTCTCAGCTAGGTATTCGATGATCCGGTCGGCCGACTTCTTCAGCAGGGGAAGCCGTTCCAGATCGGGAAGTCGTACCTGCTGCAAATGATCTTCGAAGTGCCGCAGTTCGAGCCGGTGGGCATCGAGTGCCTTGCGCCGGTCCGCCCGGACGCGTTCGTCCTCCTGCAGCCCACGCAGGCGCCGGTCCAGCTCCGCCAGCTGTGCCGGCTCAGGCGATTTCGGGGCAGCGGCCACGAACTGTGAGACAGCCGCGTTTCGAATCGTCTGCCCCGCAAAGAACTCCTCTCGCTTCTGTTTGCGGCCGAGGTTGCCGAGCACATGTCCGAACCCGAGTTCGCCGAGTTTGTCGCGGACGTTGTCGACGGCGGCGTTGCCGAACGAGACGATGCCGACGGTCTTGCGCTGCACCGCGACGATGGTGGCGATCAGGTTGAGGATCGTCTCGGTTTTCCCGGTGCCCGGTGGTCCTTCGATCACCGAGACCGATCGGCTCAGGGCGTTCTCGACGGCCTGGCGCTGACTCAGGTTGCAGCGGAACGGAAAGATCGGGGCGACGTCCACCGGCCGCGACACGATCGGCGCTCCGGCAAGGTAGGACCCGAGCGCGCTTTCCGGGTGGACGAAGGTGAGCCGGCCATAGGGCGGTCGCAATGAATCGTCGGCGTCGAGCCGGGAGACGATCGTGCGCCAATAGCGCATCACGTCGTCGACACGCGGGACAGCGGTCCCCGAGGCGATGACGCGGACCTGTCCAGCGGGGTAGGTCTGGTACTTCTCGCCTGCGCGGGTTCGATAGAAGACCCGGCACCACGCGCTGTGGGCGCCGGTGAAGGTGACAGTCTCGGTCGCGCTGTCCCAGATGCTGCCGCCGACTTCGACCCGGTCTTCGCCCGCCATGACACGTTGCACCGGATTGCGCAGGATCTGCACGCGGTCCGGCCCGTAGGTAAAAAGCCTGCTCCGGTTGGCGAAGACGATCCCGATTCGCTGCCCCACGGGCTGAAACTCGTATCGCGCGATCTTTCGGGTCTCGTCCTCGAAGACGCCGGTTTCACGGTTGCGGATCAGCACCATTTCGCTGCGCGGATCGATCACCTCCCCATGCTCCCACAGCAGGCCGACTCGGAAGGCCAGAACGGACGGACGAGCGGGTTCGCAGGAGGATCATTGGCTGGTAGCCGGCAGTCGCTTCAATACCTTCGTGGCTTGAAGTTCGGCGATGTGCTCTGCGGCTCGGCGAGGGGTATGGCCTCCGCGAACAAGGAGCCCGGCTTCGATGTTCTTGGCCACGCCGGACTGGGTGAGATTGGCGCTGGAGACCAGCAGAACGCGGCGGTCGGCGACGGCGAGCTTGGCGTGCATCTTGGACCCTGTTTCGGTGCGCTGCGGGACGGGCCAGTGCCAGAGCTGGACGCCGGGAATCGCGGCGAACGCCGCAGCCGGTTCTGCCCCGACCAGCGCGCTGCCTGCACTTTGCAGGGTCTCGACGACGGTGGTGATCTCGACGCCGCGTGCGCGGGCGTCGGCGAGGGCCGTGCGAATGTCGGGGTGGGGCTTGGCCGAGTAGGTCATGAGCAGGAGTTCATGCCGCGCTTGCGTGATGAGTTCGGTCAGCGCTTGTGCCGTGGCCCGGACGGGTACGGAGTGGCTGCTGGGTCCGGTCCACACGGTTTCCACGCTCACGGCTGCGGTCAGTTGTTCGTAGGCTGCCGCGAGTCCGCGCAGGTAGGCGGCAGCTTCCGCGTTGCCGACGGACTTGTCGCGCGTCGCGAGAACGGGTGCTGCGGTCTCACTCAGGGCGTAGCCGATCCAGTCGAGGACTGCCGCGTCCGGCCAGCCGGATCCGATGCGGTCAGCCAGGCCGCGCAGTGCGGCGACTTCCAGGTGGGGCGCCGCTGCGGCGGCGGCCTGCTCGAACGGGTTCATGGCAGCTCGGGGAACAGGGCGAGCTTGGGGTCGTCGATCGGTACTACGAAGCGGCGGTCGAGGAAGCGATTGCCGCGCTCGCAGGTGGTTTCCGAGACGAACAGGCAGACGTGGCAGGCCGCGCCGTGCAGAAAGTCGGCAGGCGGCTGCGGCAGCCTTTCCTTGCACAGCGGGTCGGACGAGCACCGCTTCGCGTCGTGCAGGGCGCGTCGGGTCAGGCGCACAAGCCGTTCGGGCTCAGCCTGGGAAACCAGCCCACCGAGGCTGCCTTCGGCGTCCGGCACTGCGGTGTAGACCGGGATGCCACTGCGGGGGGCGTCCTCGTTTCCGGCGTAGATCCGCTCGGACAGGCTCGCCGCGTTGTAACCGCAGTCGAGCGCGATGGTTCGGATGAGCAAGTGGGCCAAGGTGTGCAGTGCGATATAGCGTGCGCCTGGCCAGTGCAGCATGGGGTCGAACTGCGCGGGGATACGGTCGGAGTAGCGGTTCTTGCGGAACTCGGCGTAGGCGTCCTTGTGGCAGCATCTACATCCGTGAGGACGTCCTTGGTGACAGACTTCGCTGCTGCCTGGAATGCCCGCCGCGCACCGACCACGCCGAACTCGCGAGAATCCTCCACACGGGAGGCCAGTCGATTATTTACGATCGCAGCGGCCTCCGGCTCGAACCGGCCCGCGCCGTGGGGTAATTGAGTGTCCGAGGGGGGACTTGAACCCCCACGCCCGTTAAGGGCACTAGCACCTCAAGCTAGCGCGTCTGCCATTCCGCCACTCGGACCTGCTGGTGAAAGAGTATACGTCCGCCTGGAGTGGACCTTCAGTGGGGTGGTTGTCAGCGGGAGCGGGGAGCCGGAATGATCGCGCGGTTCTGTGCTGTGAGGGTGTCGTGAGCTGTGGTGATGTGACGTGGGCGCCCTCGGTCAGGCGGACTGGACCGAGGGCGGGCCCGTGGTGGTTACACGGTGGAGTCGGTCGACACCGGGGTGTGGGGAAGTGCGCCGAGTAGGCTGACCGCCTCCGAGAGGCGTGTCGGCCAGCGGTCGACGAGGGTGGTCCAGGCAGTGCGCAGGCCGACGTCTTGGGCGAGGACCAGTAGCGGAGGGGTGCCCCAGCGGGTCGCCAGGACGACGCCGGGCCGGTCGTGGTCGGTGGGGAGGTCCGGCAGGAAGGTGATCGCCCAGGTGAAGTCGGTGCCGGTGACATCGTCGATCAGGCCCCGGTGGGCGGCGGTGTAACAGCGCAGGCGGTGCCGTCGTGACATCTCCAGTGGCAGGGCGGCATCCGGGTGGGCCGCGTTGTAGGCCTCGGCGGAGGCATACAGGCGGCCACGGGTGTTCATGCGCGGCTCGCGTGTGCTGTCGTTCGGTCCTGTCGCCATCCGCGTCTCCTTAGCGTTCCCCTCCGCGCCCCCGCGGAGGGTCATGTGTGGGGATGACGCTGAGCAGTCGGAGACACGGCTGCGTCCCGATGTTCACCCGAATAGTTTAACCTTCATATAACTCGCCGTGACGGATGTCACGAAGTGGTGCACGGTTCGTGCGGGGAAGTCATCGGATGTAAGGCGTTTGGGTTAGTGGACGTGGTGTGCGTTCATGCAGGCCGAAGTGCTGGAAGATGTTGCTTTTATCGAGGTTGCGCGCAACTATGAGCATCCAGACATCGGATGAGCGGTGGTGGGGCATGCGGCGACGTCGAGGTGCGCTCTGGGTGGGTTTGGTGGCTGTGGTCGGCGGCCTGATCGTCGGGGCCGGGGACGCGGCAGGTGCCGAGACGGGGCCGGAGGTGCTGCATGCCGGTCCGGGCGGCTCGGGCATCGTGTGCTCGGCCGGGCGGCCGTGTTCGGTGGCCGCCGCGCGGCAGGTCGTGCGGGAGAGGATGGCCCATCCGCGCCGCGACGTGGTGGTGGAACTCGCCGGCGGGGACTACCGGATGGCCGCGCCGATGGAGCTGGACGCGGGTGATTCCGGCGCCGGCGGCCATACTGTCACCTGGCGCGCCGAGCGGGGAGCGCGGCCGCGGTTCACCGGGGCGATTCGGGTGACCGGCTGGACGACGCACGACGCCGGTACCTGGGTGGCCGACGTACCCGCCGGGACCCGGTCGCGGGACATGTCCGTCAACGGTGTGAGGGCCGAGAGGGCCAAGGGGCTCGGTTGTGGCAAGGACGTCTGCAAGCCGGACGCCACCGGGATCGGCGGCGTCGATCCGCGGATCGCCTCGTTCGCGCATCCCGAGGATCTGTGGCTCGTGACGAACTCGCGGTGGCGGGACTTCCACTGCGGCGTCACTTCGGTGAAGGGTGCCAAGGTGACCGTGGCGCAGCCGTGCTGGGACAACGCGAACGCGAAAACCCAGACAGGCTGGGAAAGTGCGAGTCCGTTGAAGGGCTGGCGTGGTGTCGACTGGTTCGAGAACGCGTACGAACTGCTGGGGCAGCCTGGCCAGTTCTTCCTCGACCAGCGCGAAAACAAGCTCTACTACGTCCCGCGGCCCGGTGAGAACCTGAAAACCGCCGACGTCGAGCTGGGCGTGTCCGAACAGCTGCTCGTCCTGAAAAACGTGCACGACGTGGCGTTCGAGGGACTGACGTTCACCGGCACGACGTGGCGTAACCCGGACACTCCCGAGGGATATGCCGGGGCACAGGCGGGTTACTACGTCAACGGCGTTCGCACCGGAACGATCGGCGGAGCGGGGGAGGACTACGCGCGCACGCCGGCGGCGGTCACGGTCACCGGCGGGCTCAGAGTCCGGTTCACCGGTGACACGTTCACCGGGCTCGGCGGCGCGGGGCTGGCGTTGGACGGTGGTACGCGGGACAGCGTCATCGAAAACAGCGTCTTCACCGACATCGCCGGTGGCGGCGTGTTCGTCGGCGACACGCAGCACGCATCGAGGGCGAAGACGGCCGGCAATGTGGTGCGGGGCAACACGATCACCTACATAGGCCGGGAATTTCGTGACGCCGTCGGCATCGTCGGGCTCTACAACGACGGGCTCACCGTCGATCGCAACACCGTCGAGCACGTGCCCTACACCGGGATCTCGGTCGGCTGGGGCTGGAACTTCGTCGGCGACACGCCGACGCAGCGCGACATTCTGGTGACCCACAACAGGATCGCGTACCACATGGGCAAGTTGTACGACGGCGGCGCGATCTACACGCAGGCCGTGTCGCCCGGCTCGCGCGTCGAAGGCAACGACATCGATTTCGCCGGCACCGATCACGGAAACGGCATCTACCACGACGAGAAGAGTTCGTACTACACGACGACGGCCAACGTGATCCGCAACGCGAAGAACGTGCCCGCCGAGTTCAACTGGATCTCGTCATGGGCCTCGTGGAGCACCAACCTGATCATCCGCGGCAACTGGACCGACGCGCCGCCCGCGCCGCCGCACAACCCGGGCCCCACCAAGCAATGGGGGCCGAACCAGATGGGCCTGACGAGCTTCCCCGAGGACGCCCGCCGGGTGATCGGGCAGGCTGGCGCCGCCGCGCCGCCGCAGGACCGGGCGGTGCGCTTCACTCAGCCCACCGGGACGGATCTCGCCGGACTGACCGACATCGAGGTCGCGGCGCCGTTCGACACCCGATCGGTTCGATTCTCCTGGGACGGCACGGCTTTCGCCGAGGTGACGCGCACCTATGCCGACGGCACCGGGCTCGCGCCGGTGTGGAAGACCACGACCGACGCGTCGTGGTTCACGCCTGGCAGCCACCGGCTCGTCGCCGAAGCGGTGACCGGTCAGGGCACGGTGACCGCCACCAAGACGGTGACGACCCGGCGTCCGCCCGGCGAACCGGGCGTGACGAACCTCGACGGGGACTGGAAATTCGCGCCCGCCGCGGAACTACCCGCGGGCGCGCTGGATGGCGATAGGCCGGCCGGCGTCGCTCCGGGGTTCGACGAGGGGGCGATGTCGCGGATCATGGTGCCGAGCAGCTACGGCGCGGTGCGGGCCCGCTGGAATGACGACGCGGGTCAGCTCGCCTTGTATCGCAAGGAGTTCAGCGCGAGGCCCGGCAAACAGGCGAGGCTGGTCTTCGAGTCCTGCTACTTCGCCTGCTCGTTCTTCGTCAACGGCACCAAGGTCGGCAGCGCGACCGGCGGATACCTCCCGGTCGAACTCGACGTCACCACCGCGCTGCGGCCGGGCCGCAACGTGCTCGCCGTCGTGCTGGACAACCGGGTTTCGACGATTCGCCCGTACGGGATCAACACCGATCTCTACTGGAACTGGGGTGGCCTGACCCAGGGCGTCCGCCTCGAGTACAGCGACCCGGGCACCTTGACCGGGGTCACCGCGCAGGCGGAAGCCGACGGGATGCTCACGGTGCGTGCCGATGCCGCGAACCCCGGCGCCGACCCGAAAGCGGTTCCGGCCGACGTGACCGTGCGCGACCCGGACGGCCGGATCGCGCTGCGGACGCACCAGACGTTCACCGTGCCCGCCGGCTCGGACGCGGCGGATCCGGTGACGCTGAAGGTCGACAAGCCGAGGTTGTGGTCAATGGCCGATCCCGCGCGCTACGAAGTCTCCGTAACTCCGGCGGCAGGGCGGCCCGTGACGACCCACGCCGGGTTCCGCACGATCGCCGTGCGCGGCTCCGACGTTGTCCTCAATGGACAGATCGTGCGGGATCTGCGTGGCTTCAATCGGCACGCCGACTACCCGGGGCTGGGTCGGACGCAACCCGACGGCCTCGCCGTGCGGGAGCTGGAAGTCATGCGCGCCAGGGGATTCACCCTCTTCCGGCCCGCGCACTACCCGACGACGCCCGCCGAGCTGGACGCCGCCGACCGGCTGGGCATGTTGGTGCTGGAGGAAATCCCTGTCACCCAGGCGAACGCCGCGCAGCTGGCGAGCGAGAAGACACGAACGTACGCCAAGGACCGGCTGTCGCGGATGATCCGGCGCGACCGCGGCCATCCGTCGATCTTCGCCTGGTCGGTCGGGAACGAGAACGCCACGAACACCGCCGAGGGCGCGTCCTATGTGGACGAGCTGATCCGCTACGGTCGTACGCGAGACGCGCAGAGGCTGTTCACGCATGTCAGCGCCTGGTTCGACAAGGACAAGGCGCTCGCCTCCGACGATTTCGTCGCGCTCAATCGCTACGATGGCTGGTACTACGGCAAGGCGACCGACATCGGCAAGGATGTCGACACCCTCCAACGGCTGTCCGGGGACAAACCCCTGGTGCTCAGCGAATACGGCGCCGAGGCGGTGAAGGACCGGCCGGGCACCGGCAAGGGAACCGAGCGCTACCAGGCGGAGTTCGTCGACATCCACAACCGGCAGCTGGAGGACCGCCCGCACTTCCTCGGCCAGATGTACTGGACGTCCACCGAGTTCGCGCTGACCCCGGCAGGGGGTGGTGGCAACCCGATCCCGGTGCCCGGCTTCCACAACAAGGGGCTGCTCACCTACGACCGCGCGGCGAACGGGGAGAAACTGGCCTGGCGCGTGCTCACCAGCCCGGTCCGGATCACCGCGGTGACCGCCCGCCGGGACGGCGGCGAGGCCGTGCTGACGGTGCGTCTCACCAGCGTCAGCGGACGTGCCTCCGAAGGGAACGTCCTCGTTGGGAGCGGCGTCCGGCCATTCCGGGTCCCGGCCGGGCAGGAGAGTTCCGTCGAACTCAGGGTGCCCACGATGTCGGGGGAGGTCAGGGCGGTCGTCGACGAGCACACCGAGGCGCTACCGCGGGAGTTCACCACGCAGTGATCCGATGTCCTGTACCTGAATCCCGAGACAATCCGGAGCGGACCCGCCATTGGAGGGTGTTTCATCGGATGTTTATCGGCTAACGTCGGATCGTCTCGAGGAACCTCATCGCGGAGGGCGTCATGATCGGTCGGACCATGCGACGCGGGCTGGTGGCGGTACTGGCCGCCGTGGCCGCGCTGAGTACCCCAGTCGCCGCCACGGCGGCCCCGGCGGAACAGCCGGGGCCGGGCACGAACTACGCGATCGACGACCCGTTCACCTCGCCGCGCACGCAGTGGTGGCGCGACGACCGGTTCGGGATGTTCATCCACTTCGGCGCGTACTCCCAGCTGCAGGGCACCTACACCCGGCCGGACGGCACGGTCTGCCGCGACGCGGAGTGGATCAAGCGGCAGTGCGGCATCCCGATGGACCAGTACGAGACGATCGCGTCGCAGTTCAACCCCAAGGACTTCGACGCCGCCAAGATCGTCGCCGCGGCCAAGTCCGCTGGGCAGAAGTACATCGTGCAGACCGCGAAACACCATGAGGGCTACGCGATGTGGCCCACCAAGGTCAACACCTGGAACCTGCGCGACCATTCGTCGTTCGACCGCAAGCGCGACATCCTCGCCGAGATGAAGACCGCCGCGGACAAGGCGGGCATCGCCTACGGCCTGTACTACTCCATCTGGGACTGGCACGACCCGGACTTCGCGAACCCGGCGACGTTCCCGAAGTACAAGGCGCGGATGTACGCCCAGCTCAAGGAGCTCGTCGACAACTACCACCCGAAGATCCTGTGGTTCGACGGCGAATGGAACACCGACAACCCGGTCAACAACTGGTCCGCCCGCGACGGCGAGGAACTCCAGGGCTACGTTCGCAGCCTCGATCCGGCCATTGTGATCAACAACCGGGTCGGCAAGCGGCGGGTGACCGACGGCGACACCGGCACGCCCGAGCAGGAGATCCCGGCCGCGCCGGTGGACGGGCAACTGTGGGAATCCTGTATGACCCTCAACGACCACTGGGGCTTCGCCGAGTACGACCACAACTGGAAGTCGCCCGCCGATCTGACGCGGAAGCTGTTGTCCATCGCCAGCCGCAGTGGCAATTACCTGCTCAACATCGGCCCGGACCGCTACGGCGCGGTGCCCGCCGAGTCGATCGACCGGCTGAAGGCGATCGGGGACTGGCAGCGCACCGCCGGGCAGGGCAAGGCGATCGCGGGTGCGAGCAGCCCCGGAGTGGTGGCCGAACCATCGTGGGGCGTGGTCAGCCGCAAGGGCGACAAGCTGTACGCGTCGGTGTTCCAGTGGCCCGGCGAGGGAAGGCCGCTCACGCTCGACGCGCTCGCCCCGTTCGACGTCACCGGCGTCCGCGTGCTGGGCAGCGCCCAGAAGGTGACCGCGGCGCGGGACCGGAACAAGGTCGTGGTCACGCCGTCGGGCAGTGCCACCAACCCGACCGCCACCGAGATCGAACTGACCATCCGGACGCCGCGTCCCGCCGCCGTCGCCGGGACCGGCTTGACCGCCCAGTTCTGGTCGAACGCCACGTTCTCCGGTGAGCCCGTGGTGTCCAGAGTGGACCCGGCGGTCAACTACAGCTGGAAATACAGCGGTTCACCGGCCCCGTCGGTGCCGAACGGGACGTTCTCCTCGCGGTGGACCGGCGCGATCACCCCGGACTTCTCGGAGGACTACACGATCACCGCGATCTCCGACGACACGGTGAAGGTGTGGATCGACGGCAAGCTGGTGATCGACAACTCCGCGCCGCACGACGCCACGATCGACAAGGCGAGCGTCCGCCTGCTCGCCGGGCAGTGGTACTCGATCAAGGTCGAGCAGACCCAGCAGGGCGGGGAATCCACGATGAAGCTGCTGTGGTCCAGTCCGGACACCCCCCAGCGGATCATCCCCGCCGCCAACCTCTACCCGGCGTCCTGAGGAGATCGTCGATGCGCCGTTTCCGCCGCCTGCTGACCGGAGCCGTCGCGCTCGCCGCCGTGCTTCCGCTGGTGCCCGGTGCGCCGGCGGGCGCCGCTCCGGCCCCGAATTCCCGGTGCGGCCAGCAGATCACGCCGTCGTCGATCATCCCCGTGCTGCCGTGCGACGACTTCGCCCGGATTCTCGCGAAGGCCGCCAACACGGTGCCGGACGAGGGGCAACTCGCCTGGCAGCAGCGTCCGGTCACCGCGTTCACCCACTACGGGATGAACACCTTCACCAACCGCGAATGGGGCTCGGGCGCGGAGAAGGAATCGACCTTCTCGCCGTCCACTGTGGACACCGAACAGTGGATGCGCTCGCTCAAGAGCGCCGGTGTCTCCCAGGTGATGCTCACCGTCAAGCACCACGACGGGTTCGTGCTCTATCCCAGTCGCTACACCAACCACTCCGTCGTCGCGAGCCCGTGGTGGCTATCCACAAAGGACTGCGTCAAGCTTCCGGAAGTCCGGGCAGCGCGGGAAAAGGCCCAGGGTGAGCGCGCGAACAACCCGTCGGCGTACTGGCAGGTCCGCGACGCGGGATGCGCCAACGCACGCGGCGACATCCTGGCCGACTACGTGGCGTCGGCGCGCAAGGCGGGGCTCAAGATCGGTGTCTATCTCTCACCGGCGGACGGCTCGGAGCTGACGTCGTCCTTCTTCGCGGAGGAGGTCAAAGCGGTCGAGGCGAAGGTCGCCAAGGGGGAGAGCCTGTCGATCGAGGAACGAGCCGTCTACGAGGATCGGGCGAACAAACCGGCGGGACAGGGCCGATACGGCTCCGGCAGCGCGGTCACCCGGCGGACCATCCCGACCCTCGTCCCGGGCGACGATCGGGCGGCGGCGCTGGCCGCCGGGAAGCTCCCGAAGTTCTCGGTCGACGAAGACGACTACAACGCCTACTACCTCAACCAGCTGTACGAACTGTTCACCCAGTACGGCCCGATCGACGAGATGTGGCTTGACGGCGCCAACCCGTGGCGCGGCGCAGGCGTCACCGATAACTACGACTTCACGACGTGGTTCAAGCTGATCCACCAGCTCTCCCCGAACACGGTCACGTTCGCCGGGCCCGCCGGCGTCCGGTGGGTCGGCAACGAGAACGGCCGCGCCCGCACCACCGAATGGAGCCCGCTGCCGACCACCGGCGATCCGCGGACCGCGCACAACGAGGAACTGTTCCTCGGCGGCGCGGAGGCTGCCGACCTGGGCTCGAGGGCGGTGCTGGCCGACCCCTCGGTCCGCTACCTCCAATGGGCTCCGGCCGAGGCGGACGTCTCGATCCGGCCTGGCTGGTTCTGGCATCCCTCGGAACAGCCGAAGACTCCCCGGCAGCTCGTGGATCTCTACCGGGAATCCGTGGGCCGCAACGCCTCCCTGCTGCTCAACGTCCCACCCGGCACCGACGGTTCGATCGGCCCGGCGGACTCGGCCGCGCTGGCCGCGTTCGGTACGGCGATCCGCCGGACCGAGTCGGTCAACCTCGCCGCGCCGCCGCCGGGGCAGCCGACCTCGCCCGCGGTACGTGCGGTGACCGACGACGCGCTCGCCACGTCGTGGTCGCCGGAGCGGGGTGCGCTAGAAGGAACGTTGGAAATCCCGCTGTCCGGGGCCAGAACGTTCGACCAGCTCCGGCTGGGCGAGGACATCCGTCACGGTCAGCACGCGGAGGGTGCCGTCGTGCAGGCGTTGAAGAACGGCCAGTGGACCACGGTCGCGACGGTGACGACGATCGGCTACTCACGGATCGTGACGCTGCCCGCGCCGGTCACGACCGACCGGGTCCGGGTGCAGGTCACTCAGTCGAGAGCGCGGCCGTACCTGAGCACCTTCGCGCTGTACCGCACCGTCGAACCCGCTTAGACGTCCACTGAGGACTGATAGACGAGGGTCCGGTAGGGCGGGCGGCCGTAGGTGGTGCGGTAGTAGGTGGCGAAGCGACCGGGGTGGAAGAAACCCCACCGCGCGGCGATCTCCCGATGTCCGCGGCGCGGGTGCCGCCGGTGGCGATGGTGAACGCGCTGGAGATCAGCCGGGTTAAGCGGAACGGGAAATCCGCCAAGTTTGGATCGCCCGGGCGGTACGGCCACGCGAATGGAGCAGAGCGCGAGTCAGCGGCGGCGGAGGCGGGCGTACGCGCGGCGGGGGATGGCGGCCCAGCGCCAGGTCTTCGTGGCCGTGATGGCGTCGAGCCGGGTCCGGAGGTCGTCCCGTTCGGCGGTCACCCGGGCCAGCTCCGCGCGGAGGGGAGCGGTGGCCGCGGCCAGATCGTGTTCGAGCTCGCCGAACAGCGAGTCGCGGTAGCGGGCGCGGCTCACCGGAACGTGGAAGTCCTTGTCCCGCTGGTCGAACGAGACGGCGATGAGCCCGTCACCGCTGACGGATTCCCCGACGCTGTGCTCGGCGACGACGTGCGCGCCGGCGTCGGTCAGCATCCGCAGGACGCGCTGGTGCGTGAGCGGATCACCGGAGATCGAGTGGTGGTGGGTCGAGACGATCAGGAACCGCACGCGGCCGGAGCGAAGGTCGTGGGCGGCCCTTTCGATCAGGAGGGTTTCGGCGCCCTGGACGTCCGCGAGGACGAGGTCGGCGTGGTCGAGCCTGGTGGCGTCCATCAGGGACGCGAGGTCGTGCTGGACGACGTCGTGGTTCCGCCCGTCGCTTTCGGCGGGGAAGGGGAGGACGTGGCCGGGTCGGTCGCCGATCGCCGCGTGGACGAACGTGACGCGGCCGGTGTAACCGTTGAGCGCGGCGTTCCGGCGGCCGACCTCGAGGTAGTTCGGGTCGGGTTCCATCGCGACGACGTGGGCGCCGGGGAGCGCGTGGCAGAACCAGAGGCCGTAGTAGGTCCAGAAGCTGCCGAACTCGATCATCGCCGGCGAACCGCCGTCCGCGGCGAGCCGCTGGACGAGGCGGTGGAAGACCCGCTCTTCCTGCGGTTCGTGGTGCCCGCGCAGGGTACGGATGATCTCGGCCATCCACGCGCCGTAGTAGCCGCCCTCCTCGACGAGCAGGCCGTTGTGCATGACCTGGACCCGGCCGCCGTCGTGGTCGCGGCATTCCCCGGCCTGGCCGACCTTCGGGATGGCGTCCGCGTCCCCGCAGGACACGGTCATGGCCATCCGGCGCGCCAGCTCCGGGTCGAATCCGTCCAGACGCGGAGCGAGACGCGACATGCGTACCTACCTTTCAGCGATAGCGAGGGCGGTGCGGGACGCACCAGGCGTGGTGGCTGACGGTGAGACTACCGGTGGGGGCCGTGGAGTCGCGGACCGCGGTGAACGGGGGAATCTGGGCGACCTCGACGCAACCGCTGGTTTCCTTCCCGGATCGAGCAGTGCGGAAGAATGGCGGCAAGGACGAGATACTGGACCTGGTCGCTGGGTGGTTGGAAGAGGCTGATGATGCGCAGGCTCTCGTGCATCGGGGTCGGACACGCGCCGAGGTAGAGCCCGGCCTCCCAGGTTTCGACGGTGCGCAAACCCCGTTCCCCCAGGGAAAGCATGCCCGGGTTGTGATCGATCCTGGTGGTGACTTCCCGCAGACTCTGCGCCTCGCGTCGCGCCTTGAGTTTGGCAGCGGTCCGCATCGCGGCCACTCTCGTCCTCAGGCCCGCGAACGGTACGTACTCCGCGTCCCATCGTCATGACAGGAACGCGCGGATTCACCACAAGGGAGGTGGTGTTACATCGCTGATCCGCCGTCAGGTCCTATGGATGGTGTTGCGTCGGGGTGTGCGGGTGGCGTCCAGCCACGCGGGCGGGATGAACTCCGGGAGCCCGTCGGTGGCGATGCGGACTTCCCATTCGGAGTGGTGGATTACCTTGTGGTGGACGGAACATAGGAGCACGAGATTGTCCACTTTGGTCTCACCGTGGTGTGCCCAGTAGACAATGTGGTGCGGCGTACAACGGTAAGCAGGCGCATCGCAACCCGGGAAAGCGCAGCCGCCGTCGCGGCGGATCAAGGCGCGGCGGATGGCGGGGGTGGCAAGGCGTTGGGCGCGGCCGACATCGAGGGGTTCGCCGTGTGAGCCCAGCACCATGGGGATGATTTTGGCGTTACACGCCAGTCGCCGTGCCTCGGACGCGGTGATCTCACCGAGAAGATCAAGAGTTGCCTGGCTGATCCCGGACCGCAGTTCCTTGAGCCCGACAGTGACGACAATGTGGGTGGCTTCTCCAGCCTGCGTGGGCAGGTCGGGATGTTCAGCCCACATCCGCACCAGCTCCGAGAACGCGCAACCTTGCCGTTCCCACTGGGTTCGGGCGTCGCGGCCTTCTTCTTCGGTGGCGGGGCGGGGTTTCGCGAGCGGATCGAGCATCGCTTGCAGGCGCGCGGAGGTTTCGTCATCGACGCGGGCTTTGATCTGCTGCCCGCCGTCGCGGTGCGGTGCGATGGAGAACTCGGGTTGGAAGGATTTCGGGTCGCGGATTTTGGGTTCGCGTCCGTCGGGGTCGAGCTGGGCGAGCAGGCGTCGTCCGGCGGTGCGGATTTCGCGGGGTCCGGCGACTCGGGCTAACTCGGCGAGGATCTTCTCGGCCTGTTCCCGTTGCTGCACCGGGACGGCGGCGGGGAGTTTGTCGAGCACGCGCAGGATTTCGTCGATCTGGGCGGCGCCGATCGCGCCCTCGGCGGCGGCCTGCGCGGTCGCGGGCGCCATGGGTGGCTGCTCCCCGGAAGTCAGGTCGCGGGTGCCGTTCAACGCCAGCGCCCGCGCAGCCCGTGCTTTCGCTTCGGCGTACGGGATGTTCAGCGTCTCCTGCAACAGCCGCACAAGACTTCCGTAGCCGGTGGTGTCCCGCACTCCGCGGCGTTCGAGTTCGGCCATGACCTCGCCCTGCACGGCAGCCTCGCGCCGCTGCACGGACTCGGACTCCAGGAGCCGTGAGAGCAGGCAGTCGACATCGACGCGCCACCACTCGGTGGGCGTTGCGGAGGTGCTGCTGTCGACTGACATGCCACCACGATACCCCGCCCGATCGAACATGTGTGCTATCGATCGGGTGAACCTTGAGGGCGCAGTTTCCCTTGCCGTATAAGGGATTTCGGCAAAATGCAGCTGTGGAGCTTGGGGAAGACTTGGCGCGCTTCGCCCGCACGCACGCGTCGTGGTCGGCAGCCGGAGTGGGGTGTGGAGGACCTGCTGGTCAGCCTCGCTGACGAGAGCTATCCGGTCGCGACGTGAAGCCTGCGGGCCTGTTCGCGGTGTTGCGCGGCTTCGTCGGCCAGTCCCAGGGCATCGGCGAGATCGGCGAGGTAATGCGCGACAGGCCCGAGGGTGACGAGGCCGCTACCGGCAGCGAGTTCATCGGCGGCGGGTAAGAGGGCGTCATAAGCCTTGCGCGCCAAGGCTTTGTCGCCGACGCCCAAAGCGGCGACGGCGGTGAGGCATAGCCTGGCCTCGTAGAGCAGGTCGCGGGGCGAGTCGGGGAGTTCCCGTACGGCAGCCGCTGCTTCGTTGCGACGGCCGGAAGCGAGCAGGAGTGCCGGGCGGGCCCACGGTTCGTACGGGCCGTAGTTCAGAGTGTCCATAGCGGACTGTCCACTTTGGATGCGGAGGCACAGCAGAGCCAGCGGGAGGAGGCCGTCCTCCACTCCGCGCATTCCGGTGCTGGGCAGCCGGACGGCCGCCGTGCGATACGCGGCTTCCGCCTCGGCCGAATGGCCCGCTGCCGCCAGCCGCAGTGCGGCGTACCAGTCGGTGAAGACGCTCACGAGCGGGAGTTCGTGTCGTTCGCCGAGTGCGTCCGCCGCCTGCGCGTGGCGGTCCGCGGCGGCGAAATCCGCGAGCGCCGCCGAAGCTTGCAGCAGGATCAGGTGTCCGAGGACCTCGAAGGGTATCAATTCGTGGCGTGCGGCGAGATCGACCAGTTCCCGGCCGATCTCCGCGCGTTCCGGGGCGAGCCCGGCGTGGGCGAAGGAATGCATGAAACGGGCGTTCAGTGCGAACGCCAGGAGACCGGGGTCCGCGAGCTGCCGGGCGAGTGTTTCGGCCTCGGCTGCCGCGCGCGGTCCGCACTCGTCCGGCATGCCCCGGAGTTCCAGCGCGATGGTGCTCAGCAGACGGCAGCGCTGTTCGGTTTCTTCTGGAGGGAGGGCGGAAAGGGTGCGTTCGGCGGCGTCGACGACCTGGCGGGAGAGGCCCGGGTCGTCGTTGCGGGTCCAGATCGCCGGGACGTCGAACGCGGTGATCACGCGGGCGGTGAGCGCGGGATCGCCGAGCCGTTCCGCGGCGGTGATCGCCGCCGCGCGGTGCGTGCGCGCGGACTCCAGCCTGCCGGTGACCGCCAGCGCCCGCACCATGCCCATGACCGAGTCGAGCCGGGTCCGCGGGTCGTCGGCGCCGGAACGGTCATGCGCTTCGACGGCGTCGCGCCAGAGCCGCGCCGCTTCGTGGGGTGCGAAACGTCGTTCGGCCTGTTCGGCGGCCGTGCGGGCGTAGCGGGCCGCGCGGGCGGCGGCGGACCGGCCATCGGCACGGAGGAAATGCCGGGCGAGAGCGTCGAAGTCGTTGGGGCGCAAGCGTTCCAGCGTTTCCCCGACGGCGGCGTGCCAGCGCGCGCGGCGCGGCCGGGAGATGTCCTCGTACAGCGTGTCCCGGACCAGGGCGTGCGAGAACCGGATGCCGTCGTCGTCGACGAGGAAGCCAGCCAGCAACGCCGACTCGACGGCGTCGAGCACACCGTCTTCGTTGCCCGACAATGGGATCAGCAGGTCGAGGTCGAGACCGATGACGGCGGCTTGACGCAGCGTCGTGAGGGCTGATTCCGACAACGTGCCGAGCCGATGCCGGAGGACGTCTCGTACACCGACCGGCACCGAAGTCAGCGCCTCGGGCCCTTCGGCATCCAGCAGCCGGGCGAGTTCGGTGACGAAGAACGGGTTGCCCCCGGCGCGATGGTGGACCGTCCGGGCGAGTTCCCGGCCGACGTCCTGGTGAGCGGTCGAATTCAGCAGCTCCGCGACGTCCGCTTCGGACAGCCCGCCGAGGTGGATCCGGACGGGTCCGGCGCGGGCGACGCGGCCGAGCGCGGCGGTCAGCTCGGCGGAGATCTCGGTGGTGCGATAGGTCCCGACGAGCAGGATCGGTCCCGGCACCGGGGCGGCGGCCAGCGCGGTCAGTGTCGCGAGGGTTTCCTCGTCCGCCCAATGCAGATCGTCGAGTACGAGCAGCAGCGGCGACTTCGTGGCGGCAGTGCTCAACGCGGCGGCGATGGCTTGGCGCCTGCGGAAAGCGGGGGAGCCGTCGGGCGCTTCGACGGCCGGTACCGCAAGCGCGGCGAGCAACTCGGTCCACGGCCACGCGGTCGGTGCGCCCGCGTGTTCGGGATTGCGCCCCCACACCGTGGTCCAGCCTTCGGCCGCGAGCCGCTCGCCGAACGCCTCGGCGAGTGTGGTCTTGCCGGACCCCGCCTCGCCGGACACCAGCGCCAGGCTCAGTTTTCCGTGTGCCTTGGCTGTCGCGGCGGCGGCCCGCAGGTCGGCGATCTCCCCGTCACGCCCGACGAAAGGCCGTTCATCGGGTCCTGGTCGGACGATTTCCCCGACGTCCGCGGCCTGCCGGGGCAGGAGGTGCGGGGCGTGGGCGAGGACGTCGGCCTCGAGCTGCCGCAGTTCCGGCCCGGGATCGACGCCCAGCTCGACGTCGAGAATCTTCTTCGCCCGGCGGAGCGCGTCGAGGGCGTCACCCTGGCGTCCCGCGCGGTAGAGCGCCAGTACCAGCAGGCGCCAGGCGGCCTCCCGCCACGGCCGCTCGGCGAGGTGGGCTTCCAGATCGGGCACGACCGCGTCCGCCCGGCCCAGCGCGAGCGCGGCCTCCGCTCGCCGTTCGACGGCCAGCAACCGAAGCTCGTCGAGACGGTCGATCTCGGCCCGGGCCCAAGACTCGTCGGCGAACTCGGCGTAGGCGGGGCCACGCCACAACGCCAGCGCATCGTCCAAACTGGACAGTGTGGCGTCCCGGGCGGTGACCGCGGCCTCGAACCGCCAGGCGTCCACCGCTCCGGCCTCGGCACGCAGCGCGTACCCGGGCGCGGAGGTGACCAGCAGCCGGGCAGGCGACCGGGGCGGCCGATCGGGTTCGAGCGCGCGGCGCAGCGCGAAGACGAACGTCCGGATCGTGCCGACGGCGTTCTCCGGCGGCTCCTCCCACAGGTCGTCGATCAGCCGCGACAGCGGGACGACGCGGCCCTTGGCGAGGATCAGCCGCGCCACCACCGCGCGCTGCCGGGGTCCGCCGAGGTCGACGCCGGACCCGCCCCGCGCGGCGACGAGCGGGCCGAGCACGCCGAATTCCACCGTCACGGGGACCACCCTAATCCGGCACTGATCCGGTGCTGATCTCCGCCGCGCAGGGTGGTGACCAGGCGCCGGACCGGCGCCGGGGACGAGAGGAAACATCGTGAAGACGAAGATCGCCGGATTCGGCTACCGGGAGGTCACCACCCCGGACGGCGTGCGGCTCAACGTGGCCGTCGGCGGCTCGGGGAGTCCCGTGGTGCTGCTGCACGGCTTCCCGCAGACCCACCTGATGTGGCGGCACGTGGCGGCCGATCTGGCCGCGGACCACACCGTGATCTGCCCCGACCTGCGTGGCTACGGCGACAGCGGCAAGCCGGCGGACATCGACGGCGAGACGTACGCGAAGCGCACGATGGCCGCCGACGCCGTCGCGGTGGCGCGGGAGTTCGGCTTCGACCGCTTCGCGCTGGCCGGACACGACCGGGGCGCGCTGGTCGCCTTCCGCGCGGGCCTCGACCACCCTGGCGCGATCAGCCACCTCGCCCTGCTCGACGTGCTGCCCACGCTGGACACGTGGGCGGCGATGAAGGGCAGGGAGGCCGCGATCGGGTTCCACCTCTACCTGATGGCCCAGCCGCCCGGACTGGCCGAGCAGCTGATCGCCGGCGCCCCGGACGTGTTCTTCGGCTACTTCCTCGACCTCTGGGGCCGGGACCCCGGGGCGATTCCGGCCGACGTCCGTGCCGAGTACCTCGCCGCGTCGCGCGACGCGGTCGACTCGATCGTGGCCGACTACCGGGCCACGGCGAACATCGACATCGAGCACGACCTCGCCGACCGGGAGGCGGGACGGCGGCTGGAGATGCCGGTGACCGTGCTGCAGGAGGACTGGGGCGCGGCGATGGGCTTCGACGGCGCCGCGCTCTGGCGTGCGTGGGCACCCGACCTCGAGCACGTCACGATGTCCTCGGGGCACTTCATGGCCGAGGAAGCGCCCACCCAGGTCGTCAAGGCGCTGCGCGCGTTGCTCGCCAGGTAGCCGGGCGTCACGGCACGAGCAGGCTCTTCCCGACGAAGCGGCGCGCCTCGATGTCGGCGTGTGCCGCGGCGGCCTCGGCGAGGGGGTAGGTACGGCCGACGACCGGCCGTAACCTGCCCGCCGCGGCCTCCGCGAGGACGTGCTTCACACGGCGCGGGGTCTCCGGCCAGAACTCCGGGAGCTGGGTCATGTCCACCACGGTCAGGCGTCGCCGGTCGGCCTCGGCGATGGTGGTCTCGGCGCCGCTCGCCATGCCGTAGCCGGAAAAACGGCCGCCGTCGGCGAGCAGTGCCACCGCCGCCGCGCCGACGTCGCCGCCGAGGCCGTCGAACACGACGTCCACCCCCTGGTCGCCGGTGAGGTCCCGGACCTGCCTGACCCAGTCCGGCGCGGAGTAGTCGATCGCGGCGGCGCCCAGATCCTGTGCTATGGCAAGCTTTTCCGGGCCGCGGACCGCGGCGATGACACGGGCGTTCTCGGTGAGGGCGAGCTGGACCAGCAGATTGCCGAGGCCGCCGACCCCGGGCGCCACCAGGACGCGTTCCCCGGCACGCACCGGCGTCTTCTCCAGCAGCGCGACCGCGGTGCTGCCGTCGTCGAGCAACGCCAGCGCGCTGTGCAGGCCGAGTTCGTCCGGCACCGGGAAGAGGGTGCCCGTGGCCGCGATCGCCGTGTCGGCGTAGCCGCCGCCGTATCCCGTACCGGCCTGCGCGAGCACGCGGCTGCCCAGCCAGTGGTCGTCGACCCCGGCGCCGAGGGCGTCGATGGTCCCCGCCACCGCGCCGCCGGGGATGTACGGCGGCTCCACCGCGAAGACGTCGGGGCCGTCGCCGGAGCGGATCCGGGCGTCGAGCCATCCCATCCCGGCCGCGGCCACGGCGATCCGGACCTCACCGGGGCCGGGTTCGGGGGTGGGCAGTTCGACAAGGTCCAGGACGTCGGGGGCGCCGAATCGGGTCGCCATGATCGCTCGCATTCCCCGAGTCTGGAACCTCTAGCCAACTGGAGGTCAAGCCCTGCCGTGAAGGACTCCTTACCGGCATTGGGAGCCGGGAAGGAGTCCTTCACGGACCGACTGCCAGTCTCAGCCGGGCAGCAGGGCGGGGGCGTCGAGCCGGGAGGCGTTGGCGGCGACGTCGTCGGGCTGGTCCTGTGCGGACAGTTCGGCCTTCACCCGCGCGAGGTAGTTGTCCACCTCGCGCTGCTGCCGCGCGGCGTCCCAGCCGAGCAGCGGCGCGATGAGCGCGGCCACCTCGGGGGCGGCGGTGACCCCGCGGTCGGTGACCTCGATGGAGATCCGGGTGCGGCGGGTGAGGACGTCTTCGAGGTGCAGCGCGCCCTCGTGCGACGCCGCGTACACGGCTTCGGCCTTGAGGTACTCCTCGGCGCCCGGGATCGGCTCACCGAGTTCGGGCCGCTTGTCGATCATCGCGAGGAGGTCGGTGATCCTGGTCCCGTAGCGCCCGAGGAGGTGCTCGGCGCGCTCCACCGGCAGCCCGAGCGTCGCCCGGTCCCGCCACAGCTCGTGGTAGCCCTCGGCGCCGACGATCGGCAGCCGGTCGGTCCAGGACGGCGGGGCGGGCTTGGCGACGTCCTCCATCGCGACGTCCACCGCGTCCGCGGCCATCACCCGGTACGTCGTGTACTTCCCGCCCGCGATGATCACCAGGCCCGGCACCGGATGCGCGACCGCGTGCTCACGCGACAGCTTCGTCGTGGCAGCGGCTTTCGCGGCCAGCAGCGGACGAAGCCCGGCGTACACGCCTTCGATGTCGTCATGCGTGATCGGCGTGCGCAGCACCGCGTTGAGGTGGTCGAGCACGTAGTCGACGTCGGCGCGGCTGGCGGCCGGATGATCGCGGTCCAGCTCCCATTCGGTGTCGGTGGTGCCGACGATCCAGTGCCTGCCCCACGGGATCACGAACAGGACGCTCTTCTCGGTCCGCAGGATCAGGCCGGTGTCGAGGTCGATCTTCTCGCGCGGCACCACGAGGTGGACGCCCTTCGACGCCCGCACGGTGAACGGCGCGGGAATGCCCGCGGCCTTCGACATGTCGTCGCTCCACACGCCGGTGGCGGCGATGACCGTCTTCGCCCGCACCTCGATCTCGGCGCCGCTCTCCAGATCGACCACCTTCGCGCCGACGACCCGGCCGCCCTCGCGCAGCAGCTCGGTCATCCGGGTCCGGGTGAGCACCGAGGCACCCTGCTCGGCAGCGGTCCGCGCGATCATCATCGTGTGCCGCGCGTCGTCGACCTGCGCGTCGTAGTACTGGATGGCGCCGATCAACGCGTCGTCGGCCAGGCCGGGCGCGACCTCGAACGCGCGACGCCGCGAAAGGTGCCGGTGGCGGGGGAGCGCCCGCGCTCCGCCTAGCGTGTCGTACAGCGTCACCCCGGCGCCGATGTACCCGCGTTCCCAGACGCGGTGCTGCAGCGGCACCAGGAACTTGACCGGGCGGACCAGATGCGGGGCCAGCTTCTGGAGCAGCAGCCCGCGTTCCTTGAGTGCCTCGCGCACCAGCTTGAAGTCGAGTTGTTCGAGATAGCGCAGTCCGCCGTGGATCAGCTTGCTGGACCGGCTGGACGTCCCGGCCGCGAAGTCGCGGGCCTCGACGAGCGCGACCGAAAGCCCGCGCGACGCGGCGTCGAGCGCGATGCCCGCACCGGTCACACCCCCGCCGACGACCAGCACGTCCAGTTCGTGCTTGCCGATCTTCCGCAGGGATTCCGCGCGGTACAACGGGGACAGGGGAAGTGATGACACGGTGGTTCTCCTCGGATCGTGGTTCATTGGACGTCGACCCAGTCGAGCGTGCGGCCGACGGCCTTCTGCCAGCCGGCGTAGCCCTGGGAACGCTGCTCGGCCGTCCACGACGGCTGCCAGCGCTTGTCCTCGTTCCAGTTCTGTTCGAGCTCGTCGGTCGACCGCCAGAACCCGACGGCCAGCCCGGCCGCGTAGGCGGCGCCGAGCGCGGTGGTCTCGGCGACGACCGGCTTCGAGACCGGCACGCCGAGGATGTCGGCCTGCAGCTGCATGCACAGCTCGTTCGCGGTGACACCACCGTCCACACGCAACACGTCGAGCTTGACGCCGGAGTCGTTCTCCATCGCCTCGACGACGTCGCGGCTCTGGTAGCAAATGGACTCCAGCGTCGCGCGCGCCAGATGCGCGTTGGTGGTCGCGCGGGTCAGCCCGACGATGGCGCCGCGCGCGTCGGAACGCCAGTACGGCGCGAAAAGCCCGGAGAAGGCCGGGACGAAGTAGATCCCGCCGTTGTCGGCGACCTCGCGGGCCAGCGCCTCGCTTTGCGACGCGCCGCTGATGATGCCGAGCTGGTCCCGCAGCCACTGCACGGCCGACCCGGTGACCGCGATCGAACCCTCCAGCGCGTACACCGGCTTGTCGTTGCCGAACTGGTAGCACAACGTCGTGAGCAGCCCGTGCTTCGAGCGGACCAGCTCGTGTCCGGTGTTGAGCAGCAGGAAGTTGCCGGTGCCGTAGGTGTTCTTGGCCTCGCCGGGCCGGAAACAGACCTGGCCGACGGTGGCCGCCTGCTGGTCGCCGAGGTCACCGGCGATCGGGACCTCACCGCCGAGCGGGCCGTCGGCACGCGTGGTACCGAAGAAACCGGGGTTCGACGACGGCTTGATCTCCGGCAGCATCCGGCGCGGAATGTCGAAAAAGGACAGCAGCTCGTCGTCCCAGTCCAGCGTTTCCAGATCCATCAGCATGGTGCGGCTGGCGTTGGTCGGATCGGTGACGTGCACGCCGCCGTCGGTCCCGCCGGTGAGGTTCCACAGCAGCCAGCTGTCGGTGGTGCCGAACAACGCGTCGCCGCGCTCGGCGTCCGCGCGCACGCCTTCGACGTTCTCCAGGATCCACTGGAGCTTGCCGCCGGAGAAGTACGTCGCCGGAGGCAGCCCGGCCTTGCGGCGGATGACGTCGCCCTTGCCCTCGCGCTCCAGAGCGGACGCGATCCGGTCGGTGCGGGTGTCCTGCCAGACGATCGCGTTGCAGTACGGACGGCCGGTCCGGCGGTTCCACACCACCGTCGTTTCGCGCTGGTTGATGATGCCGAGCGCGGCGAGATCGCTCGCGGCGAGGTTCGCCTTCGTCAGCGCGGACGCGATGACCGCGCGGGTGCGCTCCCAGATCTCGGTGGGGTTGTGCTCGACCCAGCCCGGCCGGGGCAGGATCTGCTCGTGTTCGAGCTGGTGGCGGGCGATTTCGTTGCCGCCGTGGTCGAAGATCATGAAGCGCGTGCTCGTGGTGCCCTGGTCCACGGCTCCGACGAAATCAGGCATGGGTGAACTCCTTTGTGGACTCAGGACTCAGGCGACGGGTTCGGCGTCTTTGGCGGGCGAGGGCACGGTGTCCAGCTCGTCACCGGGCAGGAAGCGCTCGACGACGTACTTGTAGATCGCCGCGCCGATCAGCGCGCCGATGATCGGCGCCACGATCGGGATCCACCAGTAGGGGTAGCCGTACTGGTCGGTGAAAGCGGTGTCGTAGCCGGTGAGCCAGGAGGCGAGCCGCGGGCCGAAGTCACGGGCCGGGTTGATCGCGTAGCCGGCGTTGGTGCCCCAGGCCATGCCGATCCCGACGACGGCGAAGCCGACGATCAGCGGCGCCATGTTCGCGGCGGGCGCGGTATTGCGCAGGTCCGTGATGGCGAAGATGAGCAGCGCGAGGATCGCGGTGCCGATGATCTGGTCGCGGAAGGCACCCCAGTCACTTACCGGGAGCGTGCCGTTACCCGGCAGCGTCGAGAACACTCCCTGGGTCTTGATCGTCAGCCCGGGGTCCTTCGCGTTCAGGACCTCGGTGTAGTTCCAGCGCACGAGCAGCGCCGCGACGAACGCGCCCGCCGTCTGCGCCAGCGCGTAGGGCGCGACCTTGCGCCAGGAGAATCCCTTGAACACCGCGAGCGCGATCGTCACGGCGGGATTGAGGTGAGCGCCGCTGATCCGGGACGCGACGTACACGCCCAGCGTCACGCCGAGGCCCCACGCCCAGGCGATGCTGTCGTGATCTACGATACCCCCGGCGACGACCTGCGCCACCACCCCGCAGCCGAACAGGATGAGGATCATCGTCCCGACGAACTCCGCGGCGAGCTCGCCGGTCAGCCCCCGGGCCTTGAGGTTTCGCACCATTGCTTCCTCCACTTAGGACACCGGCTCCCTTGCCGGTGCCGCGACGTTAAATTCGTGAAAACACGGGGTCAACGAGGTCGGGTCGGCATTGTCGAACGACACGCCCGGGGGTTCGACATTGTCGAATCGGCGCTGGTCGGGTTAGGGTCGCGCCGTGCCAGGTCCCATCCAGTCCATCGAGCGCGCCGCCGCGATCCTCCGGTTGCTGGCGCGCGGTTCCGGCCGTCTCGGCGTCGGCGAGATCGCCGATTCACTGGAGCTGGCCAAGGGAACCGCGCACGGCATCCTGCGCACGCTGCAGGGCGTCGGCTTCGTCGAACAGGACCGCGACAGCGGCAAGTACCAGCTCGGCGCCGCGCTGCTGCACCTGGGCACGAGCTACCTCGACGTCAACGAACTGCGCTCGCGGGCCATCAACTGGGCGGACGCGCTCGCCGCGCGCAGCGGGGAAACCGTGCGCATCGGCGCGCCGCTGGAGGGCAGGGTTTTGGTGGTACACCATGTCTTCCGGCCCGACGATTCGTTGCAGAGCCTCGACGTCGGGACATTGCTGCCGCTGCACGCCACGGCGCTCGGCAAGGTCCTGCTGGCCTACGACGTGACTCTCGTGGCATCGTTGCGCGGCGGCGAGCAGGAGGCCTACACCCGGCGGACGCTGACCTCGCCGACCGCGATCAAGCGCGCGTGCGCCAAAGTCCGCGAAACGGGCTGGGCGAGCGAGCGCGGCGAGCTGACGCCTGACGAGGCGGGGATCGCCGCGCCGATCCGCGGGCACGGCGGCATCGTGGTCGGCACGATCGGGGTTTCCGGCACGGTGGAACGGATCTGCGAGCCCGACGGCAGCCCGAACGCGCGGTTGCTCGGTCACGTGCGTGACGCCGCGCGCGCTGTGTCCCGTGATCTCGAAACCTCGCGGCACTGAACGGCACTGAGCGGCACGGTACTGACGGAGCGGAGATCATGGTCCAGCGGTTCGTGATGTCGATCGACCAGGGCACGACGTCGACGCGGTGCATCCTGTTCGACGCGCGCGGACGGCTGGTCTCGGTCGTGCAGCGCGAGCACCAGCAGCACTTCCCGCGTCCGGGCTGGGTCGAGCACGACGCCGTCGAGATCTGGAAGAACCTCGGGCGGATCGTCCCCCAGGCCCTGGCACAGGCGGGGGCGAGCGCGGAGCAGGTGGTCGGGCTCGGCATCGCCAACCAGCGCGAGACGACGGTGGTGTGGGACCGGCACACCGGGGCGCCCGTGGGCAGGGCGATCGTCTGGCAGGACACCCGCACCGACCGGATGCTCGAACATCTCGCACGCGAACCGGCCGCCCGGCGCGTCCGGCAGCTGTGCGGGCTGCCGCTGGCGACCTACTTCTCGGCGCCGCGTGTCCGCTGGCTGCTGGAAGAGATCCCCGGCCTGCGCGAGCGCGCCGAACGCGGCGACGTCCTGTTCGGCACGATGGAGAGCTGGCTGATCTGGAACCTGACCGGCGGGCCCGAGGGCGGCGTGCACGTCACCGACGTCACCAACGCCAGCCGTACCATGCTGATGAACATCCGCACGCTGGACTGGGACGACGAACTGCTGGACTTCTTCGACGTCCCGAAGGCGATGCTGCCGGAGATCCGGTCGTCCACCGAGGTCTACGGCACCACCACCCGGGTGGTGCCGGGAATCCGTATCGCGGCGGCGCTCGGCGATCAGCAGGCGGCGTTGTTCGGCCAGACCTGTTTCGCGCCGGGCGAGGCGAAATGCACCTACGGGACCGGCAGTTTCCTGCTGCTCAACACCGGGGATACGCCGGTGCTCTCGACCCACGGCATGCTCACCACGGTCGGGTTCAAGATCGGCGACGAGCCCGCGGTGTACGCGCTGGAGGGCTCCATCGCGGTCACCGGTTCGCTGGTGCAGTGGTTCCGTGACGGCCTCGAACTCATCGGCAGCGCCCCGGAGATCGAGACGCTCGCCAGGACCGTCGAGGACAACGGCGGCTGCTACATCGTGCCCGCGTTCTCCGGATTGTTCGCACCGCATTGGCACAGCGAGGCGCGCGGGGTGATCGCCGGGCTGACCTCGTACATCACGAAGGGTCATCTCGCCAGGGCCGTGCTGGAGGCCACCGGCTGGCAGACCCGCGAGGTCGTCGACGCGATGAACGCCGACTCCGGCCTGGCGCTTTCGACGCTCAAAGTGGACGGTGGGATGACCGCGGACAACCTGCTCATGCAGTTCGTCGCGGACGTGCTCGACGTGCCCGTGGTGCGCCCGATGGTGGCGGAGACGGTGTCGCTCGGCGCGGCTTACGCGGCCGGGTTGTCCGTAGGGTACTGGCCGGATCTGGAAGGCCTGCGACGCAACTGGCACCGGGCGGGCCAGTGGCTGCCCTCGATGGACCCCGGCCGGCGGGACACCGAATACGCGCACTGGCGGCAGGCCGTCGAGCTGACCTTCGGCTGGATGCGACCGGCGGAGACGCCGACTACGCCCGGGTCCGACCTGGTCGAGGTCGTCCTCAGCGACCACCGGAGGCTCGAGCAACTGTGCCGCGAGCTGCGCAACCATGAGGCCGACCGGGAGACCTCGCGCGCCGAACTGTCGGCCTTGCTCGTCGCGCACGCGACCGCCACCGAGCGCGTGGTTCACCCGTCCGGACAGGACGGTGCCTTCGGCGAGGAGCTCCTCGCAGTGCTGGAGGCCGACCCGCTCGACGGCGACGAGTTCGACAAGGCGCTGATCGGCCTGGAGTCCGTCGTGGACGCCCATGTCCGGGGCGAGGAGCGCGGGCTGCTCAACGAACTCCGGCGGACACTGTCCCTTTCGGACCGCACCGCGCTGGGCCGGGCCTTCACCGGCGAGCGCCGCAGGCAACTCGACCTCGGCTGTGGCACCCTCGCCCACGTCAGGGAGAACGCCGCGCGGCTGCGCCTCTGACCGGTGTCCGACAGCGACCACCCGTGGCCCCGCCTCACCCACTACTGTCCGCCTGGCCCCGCCACTCCCTCAATCGGAGCAGCGCGGGTGACACGGTGCGATTGTTGTTCACTTACCCGGTTAATTGCCGTTAATTCGTGGCGATACGTACGCTCGTTCCCGAAATGGTTTAGTCCTTCGAGACAGGAGAACTGCCGTGCGAAAACGGATGGCGGCCCTTGTTCTGACAATTGTCGCGCTGACTTTCCTGGTCGGGGCGCCCGCATCGGCCGCCGAGAGCAGCCGTCCGCCGCGCTCCTGCGCCGCGGCGGAATACAGCGTCCTGTTCGGTGAAGGCATAGTCGTGCGCTGTTTCCCGCCTTACCCGGGCTACACCTATCGGGCCGTCGCGCACTGTTTCGCCGGGAATGTGTTCTGGACGACGGTCGGGTACTGGGTGCCGTTCGGCCCGTCCTCGGCCGAGTGTGTCGGCGGATTGCTCACGCCCGCTTCGGTGGTCGGATACGACGTCGACGTGCTCTGACCGGTCTGGGCGTACCCGCCTCGTCACCGACGGTGCCCGCCGCCTGAAGATCTGCTTAAGGAGGACACCGGAAGCTCGCCGGACCGCGGAATCCGCAGGACGATCACCGCATGGCGGGTATTTCCGAACGAGCGGCGGTGCGCCGGCTCCATGACCGCTTCGGGTTCGGGCCGCGGCCCGGTGACCTGGACCGGGGCTTCGCCGAGACGGTGACGCGGCTGCTGACGCCGGGGGACGACCCTGGCGCGAAGGCAACACCGATCCCGCGACCGGGCCCGCCGCCGGACCGGCCGGGCAAGCAGGACAAGACCGGGAAGCAGGCGTACGCGAAGAGCCTTCAGGCGCAGGCCACCGCGGCGGCGATCTGGTGGCTCGACCGGATGGTCGCGGCCGATCTCGCCTCGGTCGAGCGCCTGACCTGGTTCTGGCACGGGCACTTCGCGACGAGCGAGCAGAAGGTCAAGAGCCCGGAGCTGATGCTCACGCAGAACCAGGCGCAGCGCACGCTCGGCATGGGCGGCTTCACCGCGCTGGCGCAGGCGATGATCGTCGACCCCGCGATGCTGCTGTGGCTGGACGGGAACAGCAACAAGGCGGGCAAGCCCAACGAGAACCTGGCCCGCGAGTTCATGGAGCTGTTCGCGCTCGGGGTCGGCCACTACAGCGAAAACGACGTCCGGGAGGCCGCGCGGGCGCTGACCGGCTGGGCGGCCAAGCGCGACACCACGACGGCGCAGTTCGTCGCGAAGCGGCACGACAACGCCGCGAAAACCGTCCTCGGCAGCACGGCGAACCTCGACGCGAGGTCCTTTGTGGACCTTGTACTGGCCAGACCGGAATCGGCGCCGTTCGTGGTGGGACGGCTGTGGTTCCGGCTCGTCTCGCCGACGCCGCCCCCTGCCGACGTGCTGAACCGCCTCGTCGCGGCCTACGGCGGCGCCCGGGACATCCGCGCGCTGCTCACCGCGATCGCCGCGGAACCCCTGTTCCGTGACAGCGCGACGTCGCTGGTGAAACAACCGGTGGAATGGCTTGCCGGGCTCATGCGCGCGCTCGGCGTCCGGCCGTCGAAACTGGACGACAAGGGGAAAACCCAGCTGCTGGCCGGGCTGCGCGGGATGGGCCAGGTCCCGTTCCAGCCACCGAGCGTGGGCGGCTGGGCGGCGGGTGGCGCCTGGCTGACGACGTCGGCCGGGGTGGCCCGGCTGCACCTGGCACAGCTGATCGTCCAGCATGCGGAGCTGGGCGCGGTCGCGAAGGCGTCCAACAAGCCCGCCGCGATCGGCGACCTGCTGGGTGTGGACGCCTGGTCGAACCGGACCCGCGCGGCGCTCGCCGGTGTCGGCGGCGACGTCAAGCAACTGTCCACTGTGGCCGCTTGTGCCCCCGAATACGTGGTGAGCGGGTAGATTCCGATGAACAAACTGACTCGGCGGAGGTTCCTGATCGCCTCCGGTGTCACCGCGGCGGGCGCGCTCGCGGCCGGGGCGACCCAGGTCGACTGGGCGGACCTCATGACCGCGGCACAGCAGACACCGCTCGACCCGAAGGCGGGCGTGCTCGTCGTGGTGACGCTCTACGGCGGCAACGACGGGCTGAACACCGTCGTGCCCGCGGGCGACAGCCGCTACCAGGACGCCCGGCCCGAGCTGGCGTACAAGCCCGAGGAGGTGCTCGACCTCGGCGAGGGACTCGGCCTGAACCCGGGGATGAAGGGCCTCAAAGGGCTTTGGGACAGCGAGGAACTCGCCATCGTGCGTGGGGTCGGCTACCCGAAACCGGACCACAGCCACTTCCGGTCGATGGCGATCTGGCAGACGGCGTCGCCGGAGACGTCGGTGCCGACCGGCTGGCTCGGCCGGTGGCTCGACACGTCGGGAGACGACCCGCTGCGCGCGGTGTCTGTCGAGCCCGTACTGCCCCCGCTGCTGGCCGGGGCGCAGACCGCGGCGGCTTCGCTGCCGGTCGGCGGGCTCGCCCTGCCGAAGGGAACGCTCGGAAAGTCGTTCGAGGGACTCGGCGCGGCACAGCCGGGCGAGGGATTCTGGCAGGCGAAGGCGGCGAAGTCGATCGGCGACCTGCACAACGCCGTCCGGGTGCTCGGTGGCGCGGTGCACCCCGCGGGCGGCGGGCGCCAGGTGGGCGGCGGGCAGCAGGCGAAGGGCAAGGGTGCCTTGGCGGCGCAGCTCGACGTCGTGGCCGGGCTGATCGAGGCGGGCGTGCCGACGCGCGCGTATTCGGTGTCACTGGGCGGTTTCGACACCCACGCCGACGAACGTGGCACCCAGCAGCGGCTGCTGACCGAACTCGACGGCGCGCTGACGCCGTTCGTGCAGCGGCTCGGGAAGACCGACCGCGGCAAGCAGGCGGTCGTGCTGGTGTACTCGGAGTTCGGCCGCCGGGTCGCGGCCAACGCGAGCGAGGGCACCGACCACGGCACCGCGGGCCCGGTCTTCGTGCTGGGCAACGGCGTCCGTGGCGGCTTCCATGGCACCGAGCCGAGTCTGTCCGATTTGGACAATGGCGACCTGAAGCAGAGCACGGATTTCCGCGACGTCTACGCGACGATGCTGGAGAAGGTGCTGGGCACCGACGCCGGGCGCGTCCTGCCAGGACACTCCGGCCGCGTCGACGGCCTCCTCGCCTGACTCCCCGGTGGCCGCCTCCGTATGTCGCGAACGCGTCGTTCAGGACGGTGAACGTCGGCAACGGAGCGTTCACGACAGGCCGGACGGCTCGCGGTCGGCGAAGCAGCATGTCGCGAACGACGCGTACGAGACGCTCATCGTCCCGAACGCGTCGTTCCGGACACCCCGAGGCCCCCTTGCCGAACAGCATAGGGGGAGGGACCGACGAAACCGGTCGAGAGCGGGCGGGCGGGGTCCGTGAAAGCCACCATCACAGCGCTGAGCGCCGGTAAGGGGGCCTTCACGGAGACGGCCAGCGCGCGTCAGGCCGGAGTGAGGCCGGTGAGGACGAAGACGGCACCGCCGCCAGGGGCCGCGTCGCAGCGCAGGTCGCCGCCGTGGGCGCGGGCGAAACCCCGGGCGATCGCCAGGCCGAGGCCGGAACCGCCGGCGCGGCGGTCACGGGCGTCGTCGAGCCGGACGAGCCGGTCGAAGATGCGTTCGCGGTCCGCCTCCGGAACGCCGGGACCGGTGTCGGACACCGCGAACCCGTCCGGCGCCACGGAAATCGTCAGCGTGCCGTGCCCGGCCATCGCCTGCAGGGCGTTGTCCACCAGGTTCGTCAGGATCTGGGTGAGCCGGTCGGCGTCGCCGAGCACCCGGGCGTCCGCGCCGCCGACGGTCACGGTGACGTCCGGGGCGAGCAGGCCCACCCGCTCCGCCTGGGCCTCGGCCAGCGGGAGCAGCGGCACCGGCGCGCGGCCGATCTCCGCGCCGGCGTCCAGCCGGGCCAGTTCCAGCAAGTCGTTGACGAGCTTCCCGGCTCGCCGCGATTCGCGGACGACCAGGAGCTGGAGACGCTCCCGCTGTTCGGGGTCGGCATCCGGGGGCAGCTGGAGGACGGCCTCGGCCGCGGCCTGGACTCCGGTGAGCGGGGTACGCAGCTCGTGGGCGGCGTCGGCGACGAACCGGCGCGTGCGCTCTTCCGAGGCCCTGGCCGTCCGCTCGGCGCCTTCGAGAGCGTCGAGCGCGGCGTCGAAGGCCGCCGCGGTGCGGCCCAGTTCGGTGGTGGTGCGCACCGGCGCCAGCCGCCCGCCCCGGCGGCCGGAGACGATCGACCGCGCCAGCCGCGTCATGGCGTCCAAAGGGGACAGTGCGAATCGGACACCGAGCAGCAGGGCGAGCGCAGTGACCAGCACCGCGACCAGTCCGGTGATCAGCAGGAGCCGCTGAAGCGTTCGCTCCGTCCCGGCCACGATCGAATCGTCGGCGGTCAGTGTCAGCTTGGCGCCGTTGATCTTCGCCGCACCGGACAACGTCGCCTTCACCTGGCGCAGCCGGGTCGTCGACGGCGGTTGCAGCGCCCCGTAAACGGCGCCGTCCGGCATGGCGAGCTGCCCGCGTACCCCGCGTGTCTCGACCCGCCGGAGCAGGTTCGGCGGGCTCAGGTTCTGCTTCGCCAGCTGCTGGGCCAGCTGGACGCGCGCGGCCAGCAACCCGTTGACGTCCTTTTCCGCCTGCGCGCGGAACACCGCGTTGACCACGAAGAAGACGATCACCAGCACCACCACGAGCACGGTGAGCGCGGTGACGGTGACCCTGCGGTACAACGACGCCGTGCGGAGCCCGCTCATCAGGAGTCCCCGCGCAGGATGTACCCCTGGCCGCGCACCGTGTGCAGCAGCCGTGGCCCGTGTGCCTCGAGTTTCTTGCGCAGCGTGCTGACGTTGACCTCGACGAGGTTCGCGGCGTAGTCCTCGTATCCCCATACGGCGGTGAGGATCTGTGTCTTCCCGACCACCCGGTCGCGGTGCGCGGCGAGATAGCCCAGCAGTTTCCACTCGGTCGCGGTGAGGTCGACCGGTTTTCCGCCGTAGTGCACCGTCCCGGCTTCGACGTCCACGACGAGATCGCCGATTTCGATGGCGGGCCGGGTCCGTCCGGTCCGCCGCAGCACCGCGCCCGCCCTGGCGACGAGTTCGGCCAGCACGAACGGCTTCACCACGTAGTCGTCCGCGCCTTCGTCGAAGCCGCGCAGCCGGTCCTCGACGCCGTCACGGGCGGTCAGCATCACCACTCCGGCCGCGGAACGGCGCCGGACGACGCCGAGCAGTGCGAACCCGTCGCGGCCGGGGAGCATCACGTCGAGAATCACCAGATCGGGGCGAAAACGGGCGAGTTCGGGTTCGAGTGCGGCCCCGTCGGCGAGCGCGCGCACGGAGAAGCCGGCCGCCGCCAACGCCGTCTCCACCGAGACCCGGATGGCTTCGGCGTCCTCGACCACAAGGATCCGTGGCTCACCTGACACCGGGGCAGCTTAACCCCGGGCCAGTGTTCACCCGTTGGTGGTTGAGCGGCCGCGTCGCAGTGACTTAGCGTCGAGCCCGAGCGGAAATGCGGAGGTACGCATGTCTACTGGGGACATCAGCAGGCGTTCGGTGTTGTGGGGCGGCGGCGCGGCGGCAGCGGGCGCGGCCATGGCGATGCTGCCGGGTGTGGCGTTCGCGGCGCAGGAAGCGGGCGGCGTCCCGGTGACGAAGACCGTCACAGGCACCTTCACCCCGGACATCCCGGACTGGTACTACCTTCCGGTCGACGTGCCGCGCGGGGTCGCCCGGATCGACGTCGTCTACTCCTACGACCGGCCGCAGGTACCCGGCGGCGTCCGCGGAAATGCCTGTGACATCGGCGTTTTCGGGCCGGAAGGGCACCAGCTGGGCAACGAGCGCGGCTTCCGCGGCTGGTCGGGCGGGTTCCGGGACCGGTTCTCGATCAGCGCGTCGGAGGCGACGCCGGGATACCTGCCGGGTCCGATCACCCCCGGTCGATGGCACGTCATCCTCGGCCCCTACACCGTCGCGCCGCAGGGTCTGAACTACCGGGTGGACATCACCCTGACCTTCGGCCCGCAAGGCACGCCGGTCAAGCCGCACCCCGCGCCGGAAACCGCGCCGGCCCGCCAGCGTGGCGCGTCCTGGTACCGCGGCGACAGCCACCTGCACACCGTGCACTCCGACGGCAGGCGCACGCCCGCCGAACTCGTGGCCGCCGCCCGCGCGGCGAAACTCGACTTCATCGTCTCCACCGAGCACAACACGCCGAGCGCGTCCCTGCAGTGGGGCGACCACGCGACGGACGACCTGCTGATCCTCAACGGCGAAGAGGTGACCACCCGCTCCGGGCACTGGCCCGCGATCGGCATCCCGGCCGGGAAATGGATCGACTGGCGGTATCGCGCGTCGGATCCGGTCGAGTTCCGCCGGTTCGTCGACCAGGTGCACCGCCACGGCGGGCTGGTGACCGCGGCGCATCCGTTCGCCAACTGCTTCGGCTGCACCTACGAGTACGCCTACGAACTGGCCGACCTCGTCGAGGTGTGGAACGGCCCGTGGACCGAGGACGACCAGGCCAGCGTCATCCACTGGGACGGCCTGCTGCGCGGCGGCCGCTGGATCCCGGCGATCGGCGACTCCGACGCGCACACCCCGGACCACACCGTCGGCCTGCCGCACACCGTGGTCCGCGCGGACAGCCTCGCCAGGAAGGACCTCCTGTCGGGGTTGAAGGCCGGACGCTCCTGGCTGGCGGAATCGGCCGACGTGTCCCTCGACTTCACGGCCGCCGCCGGATCACGCACCGCGGGCATCGGCGAGCGGCTGCCGGTCGGCATCGGCACGCCGGTCACCGTGAAGGCCGTCGTCGGCGGGGTGCCGGGCACGACGGTGACCTTTCTCGACCAGCTGGGCCCGGAACACACCGAAACCGTTCCCGCTTCCGGCACCGCCACGGTCACGTGGACCACTTACCCGCGTTACAGCCGCTGGGTGCGGGTCGAGGTGCGGCGCCCGTCCGGCGGCCCGAAGACGACGGTGCCGAACGCCATGGTCGCGATGTCGAACCCGATCTTCCTTGGCCAAGACCGCTTCCCCCGCACGGAGAGCTGAAGGGGACGTTCGTCTCGTCGGATGAGCTGAAGGGGACTTTCCTCGCATGCCATGCGAGGAAAGTCCCCTTCAGCTCACAGCGGCCAGGGCGTCGAGGAGGAGGGCGAGCGCGGGGCGCGGGTTGTCCCAGAAGACCATGTGCCCGGCGTCGGGGACCTCGAACAGCCGCGCCGACGGATTCGACGCGGCCAGCTCGCGGACGCCTTCGGGCGGGACGACGGGGCTGTCCGCGCCGTGCAGCAGCGCGACCGGCGCGGGAACCGAGGGCCAGACGGTGAAGAAGTCGTCGGTCTCGAAACCCCGGTGTGTTGCCGCGATCGCCTCGGCGTCGCAGCTGGCGAGCCACCGCGCACGCAGTTCCTGTTCCCGGTGCGGCCAGCGTGGCCAGGACAGTGCGACCTCGTCCGCGGTGGTGCCCCGCCGGGCCTGCGCGAGTTGCTCGTCGAACACGGCCAGCGACGTCGGATAGGGGCCACGATCCGGGCCCGACAGCGGCGGGTCGACGAGGACACTTCCGCGCAGGGGCAAGGATTTCCGCGCGGCGGTCACCGCGGCGATCCGCGCGCCCATGGAGTGGCCGAGCAACACCGGGCGATCGAGGCCGAGCGTGGTGACGACGGCTTCGGTGTCGTCGGCGTAGTTGTCCACTGTGTACGCCGGGGCGGAGTCGGAGAGCCCGCGGCCCCGGACATCGACGACGATCGGGCGAGCCACGGACGTCAGCTCCCGCGCGACGAAATCCATCGTGATCGCCGGGCTGGTGATGCCGGGCAGCACCACGAGCGGGACGCCGTCGCCACCGTAGTCCAGCACGTGCAGCCGCAGCCCGCCGGAGCGGACCCAGCGGCTGAGCGCCGGGACGTCGGCGAGATCGGCGAGGGCGGGCTGGCTGAGCGTACGCATGCGAGGCTCCTGGTCAGGGGAGAGTGGTGAGATAGGCGAGCGCGTCGGACTGGTCGATGACGTCGCCGTATTTGGCCTGGATGTCGAACAACGCGGCGTCGTGCGGGCCCGAGGCGCGGTCGCCGACGCACGCGCGGGGGACGAGCACGCCGAAACCGGACTGCACGGCGTCGACGGCGGTCGCGCGCACGCACCCGCTGGTCGTCGCGCCGCACACCAGGACGGTGTCGCGGCCGAGACCGGTCAGCAACGCGGCGAGCCCGGTGCCGAAGAACGCCGACGCGCCTTTCTTGAGGATCAGGTGATCCTCGGGAACGCGAGGGAGCCGAGGGTCGAGCGCGACCGCCTCGCTGCCTTCGCGCAGCGAGCGCATCCCGGGCGCCTTGTGCAGCCATGTCACCGCGTCACCGTCGGCCTCGGCCGGGGTGTAGCTGATCGCGGTGAAGACTACCGGGACGTCCCGCGAACGCGCGGCCTCGATCAGCGCGCCGGTCGACGCGACGACGTCGGTGAGGTCCGCCCCGGTCGGGAACTCCGGTTCGGTGAATCCCCGGGTCAGATCCACGACGACGAGCGCGGGACGGCTGCCCCGCCGCACCTCGGTGCCGAAACCCGCGCGTTCGTAGGTGTCCAGTGTGGACTGTCCATAGTCACCCACGGCGCTTCAGCTCCTTCGACTGCGCGCGCAGCTTTCCGAGCAGCCAGCCCTGGAAGAGGCCGACGGCGAAAGCGCCGATCACCGGCGCGTACTTGGCGGCAGGTCCGAGCACCAGGGCCAGACCGTCCAATTCGGACTGGACGGCCGCCGCCGACGGCGAGGCGGTGGCGGACGGGGGAGCGGCGGGGCGCGCGGGATCGAGCAGGCCCGCCAGGTTGCCCGCGAACTGGCCGAGCAGCTTCCCCGCCACCGCGCCGATCGCGCCCTTGCCGAACTGCGCGATCTTGCCGCGGATCAGCAGATCCGTGGTCAGCCGCAGCACCGCGCCGTCCGGCGACTCGGCCACCGTGACCTCGACCTGTGCTTCGGCGTCCCCGCTGCCGTGGACGTCGTTGCCCGCGGCCTGCAGCCGCAGGTACCGGCGCCGCTCGTCGACCTCGAGAAACCGCACGGTGCCCTGGTAGGCGGCGGAAATCGGGCCGACCTTGACCTGCACACGGCCGCGGTGCGTGTCGCCGTCGCTGCCCTCGATCGCCGCGCCCGGCAGGCACGGGACGATGCGCCCGACGTCGGTGAGCGCGGCGAACACCGCCTCCGGCGGGGCCGCGACGGCGACTTCGTGGTCCAGGATCATCGGGTGCTCCCTTCCGGCGCGAGCCGGGCCCGGCGGCGGGCCGCGCAGTCGTCGATCGCTTCCACGATCGTCTGGTATCCGGTGCAGCGGCAGAGGTTCGACGCCACGGTCTCGCGGATCTCCGCCTTGCCTGCCTCCGGCTTTTCGGCGAGCAGTCCCTCGGCGAGCATGAGGAAACCGGGCGTGCAGAATCCGCACTGCAGGCCGTGGTGCTCGGCGAACGACCGCTGCAGATCGTTCAGTTCCCCGTCCACCGCGAGGGATTCGACCGTCCGCACGGCGCGACCCTCGGCCTGCACCGCGAAGACGAGACAGGCCCGCACCGGCGCTCCGTCGAGCAGCACCGTGCAGGCACCGCACACGCCGTGCTCGCAGCCGACGTGCGTGCCGGTCAGCTCTAGGTCGTGCCGCAGGACGTCGACGAGCGTGCGCCGCGCGTCCACGAGCAGCTCGTGTTCGGCGTCGTTCACCGTCAACGTGATCAGGTAGCGCTCACTCATCGGTTTCCTCGCAAAGCCCGGTGCACGGTTTCCGGGGTGATCGGGGTGTTGTCGAGTTCGACGCCCGTGCCGCGCAGGGCGTCGTTGACGGCGTTGAGCACGGCCGCCGGCGCGCCGATCGTGCCGCCCTCGCCCGCGCCCTTGGCACCGTTGCGGGTGAACGCGCACGGCGTTTCCAGATGATGCACGCTGATGTCCGGCATCTCCGCGGCCGTGGGCACCTGGTAGTCGATGAAGCTCGCGCACGACGGCTCGCCGTTGGCGTCGTAGGTGACCTCCTCGAACAACGCCCCGGCGATGCCCTGCGCGATCCCGCCGCGTGCCTGGCCGTCCACGATCTGCGGATTGATCGCGACGCCACAGTCCTCGACACACACGTACCGCAGGATCTCGACCCGCCCGGTACCCGGACGCAGCTCGACGACCACGCCGTGCGTCGCGTTGGAGAACGTCCCGTCCCCGGCGACGTCGAACGAGGCCGTCGCGGACAGCCCGGGGTCGGCCTCCTTCGGTAGCAGATGTGCCTTGAGGTACGCGACGTCGGCGATGTCCGCAAAGGACAGTCGCCGCGACGGATCCGACCGCAGCCGCACGAAACCGTGGTCCAGCCCGACGTCTTCGGGCTGTGCCTGGAGCAGATGCGCGCCGAGCAGCAGCAGTTTGTCGCCGAGCTTCGTGGCCGCGAGCGCGACCGCGCTGCCGCCGATGGTGATCGACCGGCTGGCGAAGGTGCCCCAGCCGTAGGTGATCCGGTCGGTGTCGCCCTGTACGATCTGCACGCGGTCGAATTCGAGGCCGAGTTCGTCGGCGACGATCTGCGCCATCGTCGTCTCGTGGCTCTGCCCGTGGCTCATCGTCCCGCTGGTCACCACGACCGAACCGGTGGTGTCCATCCGGATCTCGGCGATGTCGTAGCCGGGCACCACGGTCATCTTGCGTTTGGCGAACGCGTCGGAGCCGTAGCCGGTGCGCTCGCTGAAACACGCGTAGCCGATGCCGAGCACACGATCCGAGGACGAGCGGTGGTCGTACCAGCCCTCGTCGCGCAGGATCTTCTCGCAGAGGTTCAAAGATTCCACATAGGACCCGGGGTCATAGGTGATCAGATTGACGCCGGTGTACGGGAATCGCGTGATCACGTTGCGGCGCCGGATCTCCACCGGGTCGAGGCCGAGTTCCCGGGCGGCGCGTTCGAAGAGCCGCTCCATCACCATCACGTACTGCGGCCTGCTGACGCCGCGATACGGTGCTGTCGGCGCCTTGTTCGTCGTCACCGCCCTCGCGCGGACCCGATAGGCCGGGACCTGGTAGACGCCGGGCATCTCGGCCGAAGCCATCAACGGTTCGATGCCCGCGGTGAACGGATAGCACGAGTACGCGCCCATGTCGCACACGATCTCGACGTCGAGGCCGAGGATGCGGCCTTCGGCGTCGAACGCCGCCCGCGCGTCGTAGCGCTGCTCACGGGCCAGGAACGACGCGGTGAGCGCGTCCTTGCGATCCTCGATCCACTTCACCGTGCGGCCGAGCCGCAACGCGGCCGCCGCGGCGGCGATCTCCTCGCGGCCCACCACGCATTTCTGGCCGAACCCGCCACCCATGTCGGGCACCATCACCCGCACGGTCCGTTCGTCGCGCCCGAGGCAGGACGCCAGCACCGTGCGGACCTGGTGCGGGACCTGCGTACAGGTGTGCACCACGAGCTGCCCGGCCCGGTCGTCCCACGCCGCGACTGCGCCGCGGGTTTCCAGCGGAAGCGCGTTCTGGCGTCCGGTTTTGGCCTGCACCCGGACGACCTGGTGTGCCGTGGCGAAGACGTCGTCGATGCCTTCGGTGGCGAACATCGAGACGTCCACGAGCGTGTTCGCGGTGGCTTCGTCGTGCACAAGGGGAGCACCGGGAGAAAGCGCTTGCTCGTCCGACACCACCGGCGTGCCGGGATCGTAGACGACCTTGGCCGCCTCCAGCCCGTCCTCGACGGCGTAAGGATCTTCGGCCACGATGACGGCGATCGGCTCGCCGACGTACCGCACCCGGTCACGCGCGAGCACCGGCATCGCGGTCGGCACGAACTCCTCGCGCGGCCGGTCCAGCACCGCGGTGATGTCGCCGAGGCCGAGGTCGGCGGCGGTGAACGCGGCCACGACGCCGGGGACGTCGCGCACGGCGTCGAGATCCACCGACACGATCGAGCCGGACGCGATCGTGCTGCGGACGAACTGCGCGTGCAGCATCCGCGGCAGGTGCAGATCGTCGACGAACCGGCCCCGGCCGGACAGCAGCCGCGGATCCTCCTTGCGGCGCACCGAGGCGCCGACCCATTTCCCGGCCGCGGTGAACGTCGGCTCCGCGGTCATCGGGACGCCGCCTTCGCACAGGCGGCGGTCACCAGTTCACGGGTGAGTGCACGGCGGTAGTCCGCGCTGCCATTGGCGTCCGAAGGCGGATCGATCGCCTCCGCCGCGGCCTCGGCACACCGTTCGAACAGCTCCGGCCCGGCGGGACCGCCCTCGGCCAGCGCTGCCTCAGCTGCCGCGCTGCGGCGGGGCACCTCGGCGACGCCGCCCAGCACGATACGTCCACTGTGGACTTCACCGTCGGACATCTCCAGCGACACCGCGGCCGCGACCGTCGCGAAATCCCCGTGGCGCCGGGCGAATTCGGTGATTGCCGCGTGTGGGGCGCGATGCGGGAAGATCACCTCGACGATGAGTTCGTCGTGGTCCAGCGTGGTGGTGAAGAACCCGAGGAACAGTTCGCCCGCTGGGATCACCCGCCGCCGTCCGGCGCTGTTCTCCGCGACGACGCGGGCATCGAGCAGTACCGTCAGCAGGCCCCACTCCGCGGTCGCGTCACCGTGCGCGAGACTCCCGCCGATCGTGCCGCGGGTGCGGATCGGCAGATGACCTAGCCAGCGCATCCCCTCCCGCAGCACCGCGAACCCCGGGCCGGTCACCGATTCCGGCGCGGTCTCGACGTCGTGGTGCGTGGTCAGCGCGCCGATGTGCAGCCCGTCGTCGGCGGTGCGCAGGTACCGCAGCTCGCGCAGGCCGCCGACGTCGACCAGATGCCGGGGCCGGGCGAGGCGGAAGTTCATCATCGGCACCAGGCTCTGGCCGCCGGCGATGACCTTGGCCTCGTCCCCGAGTTCGGCGAGGGATCGCGTCGCGCCCGGAACGTCCCGGGCGCGGTGGTAACTGAACGAAGCGGGCTTCATGCTCCTCCTATTCGACGACGGCGGCTGGCGCGGAACTCGGGGCGTCCGAGGACAGGTGGTCGAGCTGCCTGCCCTTGGTCTCCGGCGCCGCCGCGGCCATCCACAGCACGGCCGCCAGGACGACGACGCCGAGCACGGTGAACGTCAGCGGCAGCCCGAGCGTCGGCCACAGCACGCTGCCGAACAACAGCGGCGCGAACCCGGTGACCACCCGGCTCGACGCGGACGCCCAGCCGAACCCGCTCGCCCGCAGCGTCGTCGGGTACAACTCGGCGACATAGGCGTAGAGCACCGGGATCGCCACCTGCACGAGGAAACCGAACACGCCCAGCCACACCAGTGTGCCGCCGCCGACCTTGAGCACCAGCGCGAACCCGACGAGCGCCGCCGAGGCCAGCGGGGCCGAGATCCCGATGACCCATTTGCGGCCGACGACGTCCACCAGCGCGGCCGAGACGATGACGCCGACGATGCCCAGCCCGCTCATCACCGTGGTCCCGGCGAACGCGGCGGCGTCACCATGCCCCTGGGTGCGCAGGATCGTGGGCATCCAGCTCAGCGCGGCGTAGTAGAGCAGCATGATCGTGATGAAGGTCGCCCACGCCACCGACGTGATACGCCAGTCGAACGACCACACGGTGCGCAACTGCGTGACGGCGCTGCGCAACGCCCCGGCCCGGGGCTGCTCGGGCGGCGCGGGGATCTCGTACGGTCGCACGGGCGCGCCGGTGTCGGCGACGAGCTTGTCGATGACCTCGCGCGCTTCCCGCTCCCGTCCCATGCGGACCAGGTAGAGCGGTGATTCGGGGACACCACGGCGGACCCAGAACAACAGCAGCGCGGGCAGGATCATCACCAGCAGCATCCAGCGCCAGTTGCCGGACAAGGGCACCAGCAGCGTCGCGCTCAGGCCGCACAGCGTCGCGCCGATCGGCCACCAGAGATCCATCGCGGCCAATACCCGGCCGCGCTGTTTCCGTGGCGAGAACTCGCTGACGAGCGCGTAGTCGACCGGAATGCAGCCGCCGAGGCCGAACCCCGCCGCGAAGCGCAGCACGAGGAAGATCCAGAAACTCGGGGCCGCCGCGCCGAGCACGGAGAAGACCGAGAAGATCAGCAGCGTGATCGCGAAGGCCCGTTTCCGGCCCATCCGGTCGGCGATCGTGCCCCAGGCGACCGAACCGACGGCCATCCCGATCAGGTTCGCGCTCGCGACCAGGCCGCGCGCGCCGGGCGACAGCCCGAACTCGGTGCCCAGCAGCGGGGTGAGGAACCCGTTGAGCGCGACGTCCCAGGCGTCGAACAGGTACCCGAGCCCGCCGATGAGGAAGATCCTGCCCTGCACCCGCCAGCGCCAGGGGAGTTCCTGGACTATCTCGTCACCGGTGGTCATGTCGCCTCCGTGTTGTGCTGCTGCTGTGGTGGTGCCCCCGTGCTTTGCTGCCGTTTGCTTCCGCCCCTTACCCGGCGTGTCACCGGATGAACTGGTAGTCGAACGCCTCCAGATCCTTGTCCGCCAAGGGCGTCCCGCGCCAGAGCCAGTCGTACGAAACATCGGACTCGCCGCTGAAATCGCGCAGTTTGCGGTCGCGGTCGGCCTGCTCCGGGCCGTCCGGGAGGTGATAGAAATCCTTGTTGCGCAAGGAAGCCTCCTGCACCATCCCGGCGTGCTTGGCCCGCCGCGCGACATAGCGCGTCAGCGCGCCGCGCACGCCGTCGACCGGCACCGCACCGAGTTCCTCGGCGAGCACGGCCGCGTCCTCCATCGCCTGCGAAGCGCCCTGCGCCTGGTAGGGCAGCATCGCGTGGCACGCGTCGCCGAGCAGGGCGACGTGCCCGTCCGTCCACACGGGATCGCGGCGGCGCTGGAACATCGCCCACACGCTGGCGTCCCCTTCGGACTTGGACAGCATCGCCGCGACGCGATCGTCCCAGCCGGGGAAGGCGTTCACGAGTTCGTCGGCCGAGGCCGGGCCCGACCAGGTCCGCTCGATCTCGGGGGAACACGGCACGATCGCGACGACGTTGAGGTACTGCCCGCCGCGGATGAGGTAATGCACGAGGTGCCGGTCCGGGCCGTACCAGATGGTGCTCTGGAACCGGTCGACGAGCCAGCGGGTCGCGGGATCGGCGGCGATCTTGTCGCCGGGGATCAGCGCCCGGTAGGCCATTTCGCCGGAGAACTCCAGCGTGTCGGGGAAACCGAGCGCGTCGCGCACCGAGGAGCGGATGCCGTCCGCGCCGATGAGCACGTCGGCGGCGTAGCGGTCACCCGATGCGGTGACGGCGGTCGGCCGGGTCTCGTCGGCCTGGTCGACGTCGACGACCTTGGCGTCGGTGTGGATGCGCACCACCGGCCCCGGCCCCGCCGGATCGAGGCACGCGTCGAGCAGCGCCTGATGCAGATCCGCGCGGTGGTAGTGCCAGTACGGTGCGTTGTACTCGCGTTTGCAGCGCTCGCCCAGCGGTGTCATGGCGATGACGCTGCCGTCCTGCCAGCGGCGGCGCACCTGGTCCTGCGGTTCGGTGCGGATGGCGCGCAGCCGGGGGAGCAGGCCGAGTCCGATGAGGATCCGGCTCGCGTTCGGTGCGGTCTGGATACCGGCGCCGACCTCGCCCAGCTGCGGCGCCTGCTCCAACACGGTGACCTGAAGTCCCTTGTGGCGCAAGGAAAGTGCGGCGGTCAGGCCACCGAGGCCGCCGCCGGCGATCACGACACGGTAGGACTGGCTCGCGGTCACGGCTCCTCCTGTTTCCGATGTGTCCGGCGTCTCGGACGAGATAATCCGAACACGGACGATCTGGAAAAGCAAGAGGGGAAACAAACTTCGGGGCTCAACGCCGTGAAGGCCCCCTTACCGGCGCTCGGCGCCGTGAAGGACTCCTTGCCTGCCTTGAGCGCTGTGAAGGAGGCCTTCACGGAGCATGGAGCGGGGTTAGTCGGCGGCGAGGTGTTCCCAGTGTTCGGCCAGCGCGGTGAGTTCGTCGAGCAGGACCCGGCGCCGCAGCGGGGAGTAGCCGTCGAGCAGTTGCTCGTCGAGACGGCGGGCGCGCGCGTTGACCTCGGCGAGTTTCTCCTTGCCCGCTTCGGAGAGCCGCAGCAGTTTGCGGCGCCCGTCGGCGGCGTCGGGCTCGCGCAGCAGAAGGCCGCGTTCCTCGAGGCGCTTGGCCACGTCGGCCATGGTGGACCGGTCCAGCGCGACCGACGAGGCGAGGGAACCCTGGTCCACGCCGGGAAAACAGTCGACGGCGGTGAGCACGGCGAACTGCGGGCCGGTCAGCGTCGAGTCCACTGTGTGCACCCAGGCGGCGAGATAGGCCTGGTAGAGCCGCCGCGCCGCGTAACCGGGCGCGGCGAGGAGCGCGGCCGGGGTGCTGGGTGCTTCGAGGGGTTCTGCCATGTCTTCAGCTAAGCACGGATCGTGAACCCCTTGACCTTCGCACCGCCGGGAGAGATAGTCAGTGCCCGGACTAATTCGTGCGGAGGATCGATGGACCACAACCAGTTGAACGACATCTTCGTGCGCCAGCTGACCCTGAGCGGCGTACGTGAGGGCGAGACCGTGTCGGTGCTGTCGCGGGGCGGGGAACGGGCCGGCTACGCGGACGCGGCGCTCTTCGCGGCGCAGGAACTCGGCGCGAACACCTTCCACCTCCGGGTCCCGCCGGCGCGTGCCGCGGCGGGCGGTGCCTGGGCGGTCGGCGACTCGGGGCTGGGCACCAACCCGGTCGCGGTCGAGGCGCTCAAGCAGACCGACATGCTGATCGACCTGACCTTCCTGTTGTTCAGCAAGGAACAGTTCGCCATCCAGGACGCCGGGACGCGCATCCTCACCGTCGTCGAACCGCCGGAGCTGCTGGCCCGCCTGCTGCCCACCAAGGAACTGCGTGAGCGCGTCGAGGTCGGCGCCGAACTGCTGGCCAAGGCGTCCTCGATGCGGATCACCAGCCCCCACGGCACGGACGTCACCTATCAGCTCGGCCGCTACCCGACGCTGAGCGAGTACGGTTACACCGACACGCCCGGCCGCTGGGACCACTGGCCCGCCGCGTTCGTGTTCACCGGCGGCACCGACGACGGCGTCGACGGCACGATCGTGCTTTCCCCCGGCGACGTCTTGCTGCCGTTCAACACCTACGTTCAGAGCCCGGTCACGCTCACCATCGAAAAGGGCTTCGTCACCGACATCCGCGGCGGGCTGGACGCCGAGTTGCTCTCGTCCTACATCAAGTCCTTCGACGACCCGCGCGGCTACGGCATGTCCCATGTCGGCTGGGGGCTCGACGATCGCGCGCACTGGCACGGGCTCACGCAGTTCCCCGGCGGGATGGGCATGGAGCTGCGGTCCTTCTACGGCAACGTGATGTTCTCGATCGGCCCGAACAACGAGCTCGGCGGTCCGAACGACACGCCGTGTCACTTCGACATCCCGATGCGTGGCTGCAGCCTGTTCCTCGACGACGAGGCGATCGTGCTCGACGGCGACCTGACCGTCCGCGAGATGCGCCCGGCGGCGCGCCGATGACCGAGCACCACATCGGCATGATCGTGCCCAGCTCGAACCTCACCATGGAGACCGAGCTGCCCCGGATGCTGCGCGCCCGCGAGGAACTCCTCCCGGAGGACCGGTTCGTGTTCCACAGCAGCCGGATGCGGATGAAACACGTGACGCCGGAACAGCTCGCGGCGATGAACGCGCAGACGCCGCGCGCCGCCGCCGAACTCGCCGACGCGCGGCCGGACGTCGTCACGTCGGCCTGTCTCGTGGCGATCATGGCACAGGGGCCCGGCTACCACTGCACCGCCGAGACCGAGATCCGCGACGCGTTGCGGGACAACGGTTCCGAGGCACCGGTGATCTCCAGCGCGGGCGCGCTGCTGACCGGGTTGTCCGCGCTCGGCGCCCGCCGCGTCGCGATCGTCACGCCGTACCTGAAACCCCTGACGAAGCTGGTCGCGGAGTACATAGTGGACGGTGGGTTCGAGGTCGTCGACACGCTGAGCCTCGAGGTCCCGGACAACCTCGCGGTCGCCCGGCTCGATCCGGCCGATCTGCGGGAGCACTGGCGCAAGCTCGACCTGTCCCATGCGGACGCGATCGTGCTCTCGGCGTGCGTGCAGATGCCGTCGCTGTCGGCGATTCAGGCGGTCGAGGACGCTTCGGGTCTGCCGGTGCTCTCCGCTGCCACCGCGACGACGTTCGCCCTCCTCGGCGAACTGGGGCTCGACCAGCGCGTTCCCGGTGCCGGGAGGTTGCTCGGCGGCGACCGGTGAAGCGCTTTCTCGTTATCCACGCCAGCTTTCGCGGCGCCGGCGCACCAGGGAGACGGGCTGGACCAGGTGCGCCGGCAGGTAGTGGGTGAACGTCGTCTGCCACTTCTCGTCGGCCGTGTGCAGCTGGTAGCGCACGAGGGCGAGCCAGGCGCCGTCGGCGTTGCGAGCCCAGCCGACCAGCTCACCCGTGACCTCGTGCCCGGTCTGCAGCCCCGTCGGGGTGTTCGTCCGCCGGTGGCGGTCCGGGAGCGGGAACAGGCGCGGCAGGTCCACGGTCACCCATCGGGGTGGCTCCACGCGCCGCGCCCCGGCGGGTCGCACACCGTCGTCGGTCGAACTCATGTTCGACATCATGACTCCTGTAACGCGGCCGTGCAAACCCGTCGGAGGTGCGTTGTCGCAGGTCACAGGGGCGGAGCGTAGTGTGACATATCCGCTCGGTATGTCTCCGCAGGTGGGAGTTCGTTTAGTGCCCGGCCCGGCGGGAATCCGGGCGGCATGCCGAGAAGCGCGGTCGACGAAGTCACCCTGATCCGCGAGGACGCCCACGTGGTGCGCAGCCCCCGGGATCTCGATCCCTTGCTCGACCGGATCGGCGCGGCCCGGTACGTCCTGATCGGCGAGGCTACGCACGGTACGGCCGAGTTCTACCGCTGGCGCGCGGAACTGACGCAGCGGCTGATCGCCGAACGCGGGTTCTCGTTCGTCGCGGTCGAGGGGGACTGGCCGGACTGCCACCGGTTGCACTGCTGCGTGGCGGGTGCGCCCGGCGTGCCGAAAGATCCCTGGCAGGTGTTGTGGGGATTCCGCCGGTGGCCCGCGTGGCTGTGGGCGAACGAGGAGGTCGCCGAGTTCGCTCGCTGGCTGCGGGAGTTCAACCGCGACGGGGGACATCGGCCGGTTGGCTTCCATGGGCTCGACGTGTACAGCCTGTGGGACTCGCTGCGCGCCGTTTTCGCTTACCTCACGGAGCACGCTCCAGACCGGATCGGCCCCGCGCGGGAGGCGTTCCGCTGCTTCGAGCCGTATGGCGAAGACTCGCGGGCTTACGCGTGGGCGACGGAGCTGGTGCCGGAGAACTGCCGCCGTGAGGTCGTCCGCCTGCTGGCCGAGCTGCGGGCGGACGCCTGCCGGGGTGGCGCGCCGGGACTGGACCGCGCCTTCGTGGCGCGGCAGAACGCCGAGATCGTCGTCGGCGCCGAGCGGTACTACCGCGAGCTGACCCAGGGCGGACCGCGTTCGTGGAACGTGCGGGACCACCACATGACCGACACCCTCACCCGGCTCGCCGAGGCGTACGGGCCCGGGGCGAAAGCCGTGGTGTGGGCGCACAACACGCACGTCGGGGACGCCAGGGCCACCGACATGGCGGCGGCGGGCATGGTGAACCTCGGGCAGCTCGTGCGGGAACGGCACCACGCCGACGGGGTGGTCACGGTCGGGTTCGGGACGTATCGCGGCAGCGTCATCGCGTCGGACCACTGGGGCGGCCCGGTGCGGCGGCTGCCGGTCCCCGAGGCGCGTCAGGACAGCACCGAAGGCCTGGTACACGACGCGATTCCTGGCCACGACAGCCTTTTCGTGTTCGACGACGACTCCCGATGGGCCGAAGACGTCCGCGGGCATCGTGCGATCGGCGTCGTCTACCGGGCCGACGGCTACGTGCCGACGGCGCTTTCGGCTCGGTACGACGCTTTCATGCACTGCGACGTCACCACGGCCATCACACCCCTGCACCCGGGGGAGCCGGGCGGCGCCGAGGAACAGACCTACCCGAGCGGACTCTGAACGGAGGGGGAAGGCATGACCGTACCCTTCGCGATCGACACCGGGGCCACGTCGGTGCAGGGCGATCTCACCGTGCCGGCGGACGCGACCGGCGTCGTCGTCTTCGCACACGGGTCGGGCAGTTCCCGGCACAGCCCGCGTAACCAGGCGGTGGCGAAAACCTTGCAGGACAACAAGTTCGCGACCCTGTTGTTCGACCTGCTGAGCCGTGACGAGGAAGCCGCGGACGCGGCGGGCGGGCAGCTCCGCTTCGATGTCGGCCTCCTGGCCGACCGGCTGGTGCGCGCGATCGACGAACTCGCGCGGCACGACCCGGTCCATGGCCTGCCGCTGGGGTTGTTCGGCGCGAGCACGGGAGCCGCCGCGGCATTGCGGGCCGCGGCCGAACGGCCGGAGGTGGTGCGCGCGGTCGTTTCGCGCGGTGGCCGTCCGGATCTCGCCGGTCCCGCGCTGGCCGAGGTCACCAGCCCGGTGCTGCTGATCGTCGGCGCTCGCGACCGGACGGTGCTGCGCCTCAACGAGGAAGCCGCGAAACACCTGGCGGGGCCCATGGAACTCCTGGTCGTCCCGGGTGCGACGCACCTGTTCGAGGAGCCCGGCACGCTCGAGCGCGTCGCCGAAGCGGCCGCGTCCTGGTTCACCGGCCACCTCGGCTGACCGCGAATGACGGGCGGTGCGGCCGGGTAACCGAAAAGGAGACGGTTTCCGCTCACGGTCCGGGGAAGGACGGATCCGATGCGTTTCCTCCACGACAGGGCCACCCGGATGTTCGCCGATCGCCGGGACGGGGGACGGCGGCTCGCCGAGCTACTGCGGGAACGGCCGTGGTCCGATCCGGTGGTGCTGGGCCTGGCACGGGGCGGGGTCCCGGTCGCCGACGAGGTGGCGGCCCTGCTCGGCGCCCCGCTGGACGTGGCCGTGGCGCGCAAGATCGGCGCACCGGGGCGTCCCGAGTTCGGGCTCGGCGCGGTCACCGCGGACGGACCACCGACCTACGACGAGCGGATCCTCGCCGCGCTGGGCCTGACCGCCGAAGACCTCGCGGAGACCTGCGCGGCCGAGCGCGCGGAGGCACGGCGCCGGATCGCGCGTTACCAGGGCGAACGAGAGCCGCGACGCGGCAGGGACGTGATCGTCGTGGACGACGGCCTCGCCACCGGCGCCACCGCGCGAGCCGCCTTGCGGGCCGTCCGTGCCGACCGGCCGCGCAGGCTGGTGTTCGCCGCGCCGGTGTGTGCCCCCGACGCGGTCGCGGCACTGCAGCGGGTGGCGGACGATGTCGTCTGCGTGGCCGCGCCGGAGGCGTTCCGCGCCGTCGGCCAGTGGTATGACGATTTCGGTCAGACCACCGACGAGGAAGATTTCGGTCAGACCACCGACGAGGAAGTGGTGGCGGTGCTCGACGCGGCCCGTGACCGGCGGTGAGCGCGCGGCGGGTCCGGTTGCGGCGGGAGCGGTCCCGGCTCGGGGATCGGCGGGCGCGGCGGCCCTGGAGCGGGCGGTGTCGGCGGTGGCTCCGGCGGCGGCCGCATCGGATCGGGCCGGGGCGGCACGGGATGGACCATGACTTCCTCCTCGTCCGGCTTGGTGGGCACGCTTCGGATACCGCGCCGGGGGAGCGGCCAAACCCGGCGCGAGGTGTCGGAGCCGCAGTGTCCGGGTAACCGGCACTGACCCCGCGCTACGACGGAGAGGAGGCCGACGATGGCCGCGGCGCATCAGGTGGACGAACAGCTGTGGGCCGAGTTCCACGAAGTGGTGAACATGACCTCGCACGAGCTGAGCGAATGGCTGCGCACCCGGTCGGCGGGCGAGGGGACCGAGGAGCTGCCGGACCGGGCCGGGACACCGACCGGACGGCACGTGCTGGAGGTGCTCCGCAAACGCAAGGGGGACGTGACCGCCGACGACGAGCGGGTGATGCGCGCGGTCGTCGGCCGGGTGCGTGCCGAACGCCGCGCCGACCTGGAGCCCACCGCGGGGGAGACGCACTGGCGGCACCGGCTCATGTCACTCGGGCACGACCCGCTGCGCCCGGTGTCCTGAATCCACTGTCCACGCGGGACAGGCGGAGACCGCCCGCCGGTTCAGGCGGGCTTGCGGGCGCGACGGCGCGGGTCGGCGCGGCGCGCGCCCGCGGGCTTCGGCTGCCGTCCGTCCGCGGCGAGCCCGGGCAGCTTGCTGTCCGAGATGGACGCTCGTACTTCTGTTTCGCGTTCCTCGCCGGTCTCTTCGATGTGTTTGACCATATGCCGAAGAGTGCGCGTCAGGTCCTGGATCCGCCGGTCACTCAGGCCGGTGAGGGCGAACTTCTCCTCGGCGTTGAAGCGGGGGAACAACTCGGTCATCAGCTCGCGGCCGCGCGCGGTGAGCGAGAGCACCGAAAGCCTGCGGTCGTCCGGCGGGACGGTGCGCACGAGCAGGCCCCGTGATTCGAGTGTCTTGGCGACCCCGGTGAGCGTGCCCTTGGAAATCCCGCACTCCTCGGCGACGTGCTTGGTCTCCATCTCCTCCCAGATCCACACGACCCACAGGACGACGAAGCCGGTCCAGGTCAGATCGACGTCACGCAGCACGGACTGCTCGAAGTGGTTGCGCACCGCGGAGGCGGCGCGGTGCAGGTTCGACACGGCCGCCATCGCGCCGAAGTCGAGTTCCAGACCACCCAGCCGCGCCGTCACGGCCTTCTCGGTCTCGCGGAGCGTGTAGTACCCGGTCATGCGTCACCTGTGTCCCGATCGGTCCAGTTGGGCGACAGCGTACCTGCTCGTCAGGCCGGGTCCGGGCAGGCGCGGCGACGTTTCGGGATCGTGCCTTGTGCAATAACGTTTGGGCCCATACGATCCTGCGGACTGTATGGGGCCGAACGAACGGCCGTCCCGTTCCCGGAGGTCGCCCGTGCCCGACGCCCGCTCCCCGGAAACCCCCGCCCCGCGCCCCCGGTCGCTCGGAGTGCCGGACATCGTCTTCTTCATCGTCGCCGCCTCGGCGCCGCTCACCGTGGCGGCGGGCGGGATCAGTACCAGTTACGCGGTCACCGGGATCGAAGGCATCCCGTTGTCGTACCTCGTACTGGCCGCTTTGCTGATCGTCTTCACCGTCGGCTACGCGGCGATGAGCAGGCACATCGCCAACAGCGGCGCGTTCTACGCCTACATCGCGCACGGACTCGGCAGGCAGGCCGGCGTCGGGGCGTCGTTCGTCGCACTGGTGGCCTACAACGCCATGCAGATCGGCGTCTACGGCATGTTCGGCGCGGCGAGCGCCCAGCTCTGCCGGACGTACTTCGGGTTCGACGTCCCGTGGTGGGCCGGGGTGCTGGCCGCGGTGATCGTGGTCGGGGTGCTCGGCGTGCTCCGTGTCGACCTGAACGCGCGGGTGCTCGCCGTACTTCTGATCCTGGAGACGGTGGCGGTCGCGGTGTTCGACGTCGCGGGTCTCGCGGACCCGGGGCCGGGTGGGGTGCCGTGGGCGGGGTTCGCGCCATCGCACCTGTTCGTCGCCGGGGTGGGCGCGGTGCTGTGCTTCGGGGTCGCGGGCTTCGTGGGCTTCGAATCCGCTGCGATCTACGGAGAGGAATGCCGGGATCCGAAGCGGACAGTGGCGCGGGCGACGTATGTCGCGGTCGGCATCATCGGCGTGTTCTACGCGGTGAGCGCGTGGGCGATCGCCGCGGCGGCGGGTGGCGGCGAGGTCGTGGCCCAGGCCCGGCAGCAGGGCCCGAACCTGGTGTTCGCGCTCGGCGAGGCCCGGCTGGGCCGGATCTTCACCGACGTCGCGACTGTGTTGTTCGTGACGAGCCTTTTCGCGTCACTGCTGAGTTTCCACAACGCGGTGGCGCGCTACCTGTTCGCGCTCGGACGGGAAGGGGTGTTGCCGCGCGGGCTGTCCGCGACATCCCGGGCCGGCGCTCCGCGCGCGGGTTCGCTGACCCAGACGGTGGTCGCGGTCGTGGTCCTCACGGTCTTCGCCGTGACCGGCCGCGATCCGGTGCTGGACCTGTTCACCTGGCTCACCAACGCCGGTGCCGCCGGGGTCATCCTGCTGATGGCGCTCACCTCGTTCGCCGTCGTCGGTTACTTCCGGCGGGACGCGCGCGGGCACTCGCCACTCCAGCGGCTGCTCGCGCCGGGGCTCGCCGGGCTCGCGCTCGGCGGCCTGTTCGTGCTCGTGCTGGTGAACTTCGACGTCATGCTCGGCACCAGCCCGGGATCGCCGCTGCGGTGGATCCTGCCGGGACTGATCCTCGTGGCCGGTCTCGCCGGTGTCGCCTGGGGCGCGCGGCTACGGGCGGCGCGGCCGGACGTCTACGCCGTCATCGGCCGCGGCGCGGCGGCGGGGGAGTAGCTGCCGGGCTGCCGGAACCCAGGGATGCCTCCGTCCTTTGTGGATTGATGGGCCTTCACGGCAGTGCGTACGCCCCCTGAGTATGTATAACGACCTATACATCTCGCGAAGGGTGAGTTGTCACCGTGGACTCACCGTTCCACAAGCAGAATCAAGGACGGCGGGGAGCCCGGACGCCGCGGAATTCCCAGTCCCCGCCGAGCGCGGTGGAGCGGACCTCTTCGGACTCGGTCGGCTGAGCGCCGACGTCGGACCGGATCGGGACCGGGCCGGACACGATGTGATTGCGCAGGGTGCCGAGGCCCTCGACCTCGACCTCGACGACGTCGCCCGGCCGCACCGGGCGGGAGTTCGCCGGGGTCCCGGAGAGCAGGACGTCGCCCGGGTACAGGGTGATCGTGCGGGCGATGTCGGCGACGAGGTAGTGCATGTCCCATTCCATGTCGCCGGTGGTGCCGTCCTGCGCGACGACGCCGTTGACGAGGGTGCGGATCCGCTTGCCGCGGAAGTCCCAGCCGGTGACCAGGCCGGGCCCGAGCGGGCAGAGCGTGTCGGATCCCTTGACACGCAACATGGATCCGGCGTCGGTGTCGCGGAAGTCGTGCAGTCCGTAGTCGTTGGCGACGGTGTAGCCGCGGATGTACTCGCCCGCCTCGGCGGGGGAGACGTTGCGGCACGTGCGGCCGATGACGATCGCGATCTCGCCCTCGTAGTTCAGCCACGCACAGCGTTCCGGGCGGACGACGGCGCCGCCGTGCGCGTTGAGTGCCGAGGTCGGCTTGTGGAAGTACGTCGGCGCCGCCGGTAGCTTGCCCTGGAACTCGGTCACCCTGCTGTGGTAGTTGAGGTGGACGGCGATGATCTTGGACGGCACCACCGGCGGCAGGTGCACGGCCTCGTCGACGCCGGCCTCGCGGCCGTCCGGGGCGACGAGCCGGTCGCCGTCGCGGACGACCTCGACCGCGGCGCCGTCGAGCAGGATCCTGCGGTACTCGGTCATCGTGGGGTCTCCTGGGTCCATCCGGCGGCGGGCCTGTCGAACCAGAGATGCACCTGACCGGTGCCGACGGAGTTCTCGTACTCCGAGTACAACCGCCCCGGCGCGACGCACGCCTGTTCGCCGAGCGCGCCCGCCATCATCAGATAGTGCCCGAACCCGGCTTCCGGCTTGAACCGCGCGAAGTCGTCCATCGTGTCGAGCACCTTCGCGTGTTCCCCGGCGGTGAACCATTCGATGCGCTGGAGGTCCGCTTCGGCGGCTTCGCGAGTGTAGATGTGTTCGACGCCGGACGCCTCGTGCGCACGCAGTTCTCGTAGCGGCCAGAACGTGTGCGACAGCGCGCCGGAGGCGATCAGCAGGACCTTCCGATCGGTGTCGGCGATGCCCGCGGCGAGTGCCCGGCCGAGCCGCAGGTTGTCCTCGGCGTCGGCGGTCTGGCAGACGCCGATGGAGATCCACGGCTTCTCCGGCACGCCGAGATAGGACCACAGGTTCACGGTGGCGTAGTAGATCGGCAGGTACGGATCGTCGATCGGGGTGATCCAGGTGCCCTGCTCCGCGGCGTGGGCGGCGACCGCGCGCGCGAGTTCCGGGTCTCCGGGGAAATCGTAGGGAATACGGCACATTCCGCGCGGCAGTTCCTCGGAGGTGAACAGCCCGGCGCGGCGGTGCTGCGCGGTGACGACGTACTCCACCGTGGTGGCCCAATGCGAATCGAGGACGACGACGGTGTCGTAGTCGAGCGTGTCGAACACCTCGCGGCGGAGCCGGCGCAGACCGGGGACGAGGCTGGTTTCCTCGCCATTGTTGAGTTCCCGGCGGGTCTTCTCCGGCAGCATGATGGTCGGGACGTGCGAGAGCAGGCCGGCGCCGACGATCTCTCCCATGGTCAGTTCCCCTCTCGCGGCGCGAAGACGCTGTTCTTCACGTCGCAGTAGAAATCGAAGCTCCACGCGCCGCCTTCGCGGCCGATCCCGGATTCGCGGGAGCCGCCGAACGGGGCACGAAGATCACGCACGAAGAAGCAGTTCACCCACACCGTCCCGGCGACGAGTCGCGACGAAACCCGTTTCGCTCGGGCCTCGTCGCCGGTCACGAGCGTCGCGGCGAGACCGAAGCGGGTGGAGTTGGCGAGCCGGACGGCGTCGTCCTCGTCCCGGAACGTCTGGAGCGTGAGGACCGGGCCGAAGACCTCCTCGGTCAGGATTTCGCTGCCCTCAGCGGCGCCGATGAGCAGGGTCGGCCGGTAGTAGAGACCGCCGAGATCGGTGTTGGGGCCGCCGCCGAGCAGCGGCTCGGCCCCGGCCTCGACCGCGCGGCGGACGAACCCGTCGATCTTCTCGAGCTGGCGGCGGTGTACCTGCGGGCCGAGATCGGTGGTCTCGTCCCGGGGGTCGCCCTGCCGGAGTTTCCCGGCGCGTTCGAGAAAACGGGTGCGGAATTCATCCACAATGGACTCATTGACGAGTAGCCGGACGGCGGCGAGGCACACCTGCCCCGCGTTGTCGTACTGCTCGACGGCGAGATCCACGGCGAGGTCGAGATCGGCGTCGGCGAAGACCAGCAGCGGCGATTTCCCACCGAGTTCGAACGAGGTCGGGACCAGGTTGGCCGCTGCGGCCGTCGCGATCGTGCGCGCGGTCGGCACCGAGCCGGTGAAGCTGATCCGCCGGACGCCAGGATGCGCGACGAGCGCCGCTCCCGCTTCGGCGCCGTGGCCCTGGACGACGTTGAACACGCCGTCGGGCAGACCGGCTTCGGCGGCGATGTCGGCGAAGAGCGACGCGGTGAGCGGGGTCCACTCGGCGGGTTTGAGCACGACGGTGTTCCCGGCGGCCAGCGCGGGCGCGATCTTCCAGGTGGCCAGCATGAGCGGCGCGTTCCAGGGTGTGACGAGCGCGCACACCCCGGCCGGGTCCCACGAGACGTGGTTGCGATGCCCGCGTGTCTCGAAGTCCGGATGGTCAAGCTCGTCGACGAGCCAGTTCGCGAAGAACCGGAAGTTGTGCGCGACCCGCGGCATCACGCCGCGCCGGTGCGAGCGCAACAAGGCGCCGTTGTCGGTGGTCTCGACGATCGCCAGGTCCTCAAGGCGCTTTTCGACGCCGTCGGCGAGCGCGTGCAGCAGGCTCGCGCGTTCCTCGCGGCTGGTGCGGGACCACCCCGCGAACGCGGTCTGTGCCGCCGTCACTGCGGCGTCGACGTCGGCGGCGGTGCCGCGCGCGATCTCGGTGAGCGGCGCCTCGTCGATGGGGGAGACGTCGGTGAACCGGTCGGTGGAGGCGACCCGGCGGCCCCCGATCCAGTGGTCGGCGGACACGGGTACCCCTGCCACCGTCGGCTGGCGCGTCATCCTGGCTCCTCCCGGCTCGGAAGTCCTCGAAAATCGTGGACCGATCGCCGTGCCCGCGATATCGTTCGGGCCCAAACGTAAGTGACCGCATCACCGCGGTCAAGCCCGGTGTGTTCACTCTCGGAGGTGCCATGTCCCTCGGTCACGACGACTGGCTGCGGCTGGCGGCGCGGATGTCCTCGCCGCGCGGGCTGTTCGTCGGCGGCACGTTCATCGACCCGGCCGACGGCACGCCGATGCCGGTCACGTCGCCCCGCGACGGCAGGGTGCTCGCCGAGGTCGCCGCGGCGGGGGAGAAGGACGTCGATCGCGCGGTGGCCGCCGCCCGGCGTGCCTTCGACGAAGGGCCATGGCCGCGTCTCAAACCGCGTGAACGCGCGAAACACCTGCTGCGGCTGGCGGAACTGGTGGACCGCGACGCGGACGTGCTCGCGTTGAGCGTCTCGCTGGAGATGGGCAAGCCGATCTCCGACGCGCGGAACGTCGAACTCGCCGCGCTGGTGAACACCCTGCGCTGGTACGCCGAAGCGGCGGACAAGAACGCGGGCGAGATCCCCGACGCCGGGCCGGACGCCCTCGCGCTGGTGACCCGCGAACCGGCTGGTGTCGTCGCGGCCGTCGTGCCGTGGAACTTCCCGTTGACCATGGCGGGCTGGAAGCTCGGCCCGGCGCTGGCCGCCGGATGCACCGTCGTGCTCAAACCCGCCGAACAGTCCCCGTTGTCCGCGCTGCACCTGGCGCGGCTCGCCGCCGAGGCGGGGTTGCCCGAGGGTGTGCTGAACGTCGTCAACGGCCCCGGCGAGGTCACCGGCAGGGCGCTCGGCCTGCATCCGGGCGTCGACGTCGTGACGTTCACCGGCTCGACCGAGGTCGGCAGGCATTTCCTGCGCTACGCCGCGGATTCCAACCTCAAACGGGTCTGGCTGGAACTCGGCGGGAAGTCGCCCAACATCATCCTCGACGACGCGCCGGAACTCGGCGCGGCGGCCGACACCTCGGCGTGGGGCATCTTCTTCAACTCCGGCGAGATGTGTACGGCACCCTCGCGGCTGGTGGTGCACAAGAGCGTCGCGGACGAGGTGCTGGAGCGCGTCGTCGCGCGTGCCGCCGACTTCGCGCCCGGTGACCCGCTGGACCCGGTGACGAAGATGGGCCCGGTCGTCAGCGAAGAACACTTGGGCTCGGTCCTGTCGCACGTCGACGTCGCGCTCGAAGAAGGCGCGCGGGTACGTGTCGGCGGGGATCGGGTGCGGGTGGACAGCGGGGGCAGCTACCTGACGCCGACCGTGCTCGACCGGGTCACCCCGGGCATGCGGGTCGCGCGGGAGGAGATCTTCGGCCCGGTCCTGTCCGTGCTGACGTTCGACACCGTCGAGGAGGCGGTGGCGCTGGCGGCCGACACCGAGTACGGGCTGGCGGCGGCCGTGTGGACCCGTGATCTCGGCCGCGCGCACCGGATCTCGCGGGCGCTGCGGGCGGGCACGGTGTGGGTCAACTGCTACGAGGAGGGCGATCTGAGCGTCCCCTTCGGCGGGACGAAACTTTCCGGGCACGGGCGGGACAAGTCCTTGCACGCACTGGAGAAGTTCACCGATCTCAAGACGACGTGGATCGCGTTGCCGTGAGGCCGCTCATCGTGATTCCCGCGCGCTTCGCGACTTCGACGTCGGCGTTGCGCTACTCGGCCGTCGTCACCGCGCGGGCATTGTCGGCTGCCGTGCTGGCCGCCGGGGGCGAGCCGCTCACCGTACACCCGGAGGGTGACGTCACACGTCTGTCCTTTGCGGACGGAGTCCTGCTGCCCGGCGGCGGGGATCTCGACCCGGCGCGTTACGGGCAGCCGACCCGCTCGGGCGAGGTGTACGACGTGGACACCGCGCAGGACGAGTTCGACCTCGCGCTCGCCCGGTGGACGCTGGACACCGGGCGGCCGCTGCTGGCGATCTGCCGCGGCCTGCAGGTCGTCAACGTCGCGCTCGGCGGAACGCTGGACCAGCACATGTCCGGGGCGCATCGGCACCTCGTGCACGGTGTCCGCGTCGAACCAGGCTCGCGCACGGCCGGGCTGGTGGGGGAGAAGGTCGAGGCTTCGTGCTTCCACCATCAGCGTCTCGACCGGCTCGGCGCGGGGTTGCGGCCGGTGGCCTGGGCCGAGGACGGCACGGTCGAGGCCGCCGAACTGTCCGATGTGGACTTCCTTGGTGTGCAATGGCATCCGGAGGATTCGGCTGCCGAAGACCCGGCGCACCAGGCACTGTTCGACGCACTGGTCACCGCCGCGAGGCCGGGTTCCGCCTGCCGGAAGTGCTGAAGGACGCTTTCAGTGCGCTGGCCGCTCCGAAGGCGTCCTTCGGCACGCGGGGAGGGGCGGCGACGTGGTCATCCGGCAGGGAGCGCGACCTCGACACACGTACCGGTGCCGGGCGTGCTGGTCAGGCGCAGGGTACCGCCCATCGCCTCGGTCAGGCCGCGGGCGAGCACGAGGCCGAGCCCGGCGCCCGGCACGCCGCGTGCCTCGGCGTCGAGCCGCTGGAACGGGACGAACAGCCGCTCCTGGAGTTCGGGGCTGATGCCCGGTCCGGAGTCGGTCACCCGGATCAGGGCACCTTCGCCGGTCTCCGCGGTCTCGACGAGCACCCAGCCGTCGGGCTCGTTGTGCCGGATCGCGTTGGTGACCAGGTTGATCAGCACCTGGCGCAGCCGCCGCCGATCGGCGCTGATCCGGCGTTCGGGGCCTTCGACGCGCAGCGAGATCCGATGGTGGGAAAGCGGTTCGAGCAGCGCGACGACCTCGCCGACGAGCTGGCGCAGTTCGAGCGGCTCCGGCCGGACCTCGAGTGCGCCCGCCTCGATCTTGGCGACGTCGAGGACGTCGTCGACGAGCGCGAGGATGTGGTCGCTCGCCTCGGTGATGTGGTGCAGCGCCGACTGGCGGCGTTCGGCGGGAAGGTCGAGGCGCCGCAGGAGTTCGGCGAAGCCGGTGATGGCCTGCATCGGGGTGCGCAGCTCGTGGGACAGCGACGTCAGGAACTCCGACTTCGCCCGGTTGGACGCTTCGGCCGCGTGCCGGGCGACCTCGGCCTCTCGCCGGGCACGCCGTTCCCGGTCGGCGGCGCGGCGCTGGGTGATGTCGAGCAGGTTGAGGCTCAGGTACATCTTCTCGCCGTCGGCACGCCGCACGACCGACGCGGTCGCCGCGGCGACGATCTCGACGCCGCCGCTGCCGACGCACACCGTTTCGAACTGGACGCTGTCGGCGTCGCCGTCGACGAGGTCGGTGAGGACGTCCGCGGTGTGCTCGACCAGGTCCGGCCGGAGCACGGCACCGAGCTCGACGCCGAGAAGGTCCACTTCGGACAGTCCGAGCAGGACCCGCAGCGCGCGGTTGACCCTGGTGAACCGGCGGTCGAGGCCGACGAGCGCCATGCCGACGGCGTTGTCCTCGAAGGCGCGGCGGAAGCGTTCCTCGCTTTCGGCGAGCGCGCCGAACAGCCGCGCGTGCTCGATGGCGACCGAGGCGAGGTGGGTGAACTGCTCCACCAGCCGCACCTCGCGTTCCGGCGGAAGGTGCGGTTCGGTGTGGTACACGGCGAAGGTGCCCAGCACACCGCCGTCGCGGCCGAGGACGGGCTGGGACCAGCAGGAGCGCAGTCCGGCCAGTTCGGCCAGCGCGCGGTAGTCGTCCCAGCGGCGGTCGGTCGCGATGTCCTCGACGACCACCTGGGTCCCGTGGTACGCGGAGGTGCCGCAGGAGCCCGCCTCGGGCCCGATGGACAGCCCGTCGATCGCCTCGACGTAGTGCGCGGGCAGCCCGGACGCGGCGCCGTGGTGCAGCGTCGCCCGCGTGGAGTCGAGCAGCAGGATGGAACACCGCGAGTACGGCAGCAGCTCGTTGAGCGCCTCGGTCACCGCGCCGAGGACGTCGCCGAGTTCGGCGCCGGAGGCGAGCAGGTCCAGTACCCGCGTCTCCCGTTCGAGCAGCAGCAGGCTGTCGGCGTGGTCGAACGCGGACTCGACGCGCGGGAGGTTCGGGATCATGCGCGTTCCCAGCGGTAGCCGACGCCGCGGACGGTGCGCAGCCTGCGCGGGCCGCCGGGGCCGGTTTCGAGCTTGGCGCGCAGCCGGTGGATGTGCTCGGTGACGGTGGCGTCGGACTGCCAGCCGGGGGAGGACCGCCAGACCGCCTGCAGCAGCTGCGCGCGAGTGAACACCTGCCCGGGGTGCTGGGCCAGGAACACGAGCAGGTCGAACTCCTTGGCCGTCAGTTCCACGAACGCGCCGTCCAGGGTGACCTGGCGGGCGGCGGTGTCGATGCGGAGGCCGTCCTCGGTCTCGCCGTCCACTGTGGCCACCGGGACGCTGCGGCGCAGTACCGACCGCACCCGCGCGGCGAGTTCCTCGGGGGAGAACGGTTTCACGAGGTAGTCGTCGGCGCCGAGGTCCAGCCCGACGATGCGGTCGGTCTCGCCGCTGCGTCCGCTGAGGACGACCACGGGCAACGGCGTCCGTGACCGGTCGTGGCGGACCCGCCGCAGGACGTCGAGCCCGCCGAGGCCGGGCAGTGACAGGTCGAGGACCATGAGGTCGGGTGGTTCGGCGGCGATCCGTTCGAGCGCGGTGTGGCCGTCGCCGGCCTCGGTCACCAGGAAACCGTCGGCCTCCAGCTGCCAGGTCACGACCGTGCGGACCCGCTCGTCGTCGTCGACGACGAGTATCCGGCGTCGAGCGCTCGGTGCCACCTCGGCCGTACCTCCCAAGTCACGGAACCTCATGCTGCTCCGCGGTTTCGGCGGTGGCAACAGCGCCGGGGCGGCCGTTGAGCAACTGTTGACATTCGGTTGGTGCGGATCTGAGGCACGGACCACAGCCTAGGAGGCGCGCGGACCGGACCGCCCCCGGACGTGGATCGGGGCGTTCACCCCCACCGCCCCGATCCACCCGCCGGCCGGGTCCGCGAAGGGAGGCCTCATGGGGAGGGTGGCGTTCACCGAGTTCATCACCGTGCGGCGGTACGCGAGATCACTCGCCCGGCTGCCGGAGGCCGACCGCGCGGCACGGTTGGCGGCCCTGGCGCAGTTCGCCGAGTTCGTCGGGCGGACCCCGGACGAAATGATCGAAGAGGTCTTCGACGAACGAACGCGCCGCTATCGGAGACAGGGTTTCTACAGCGACAAGGCCAGGGAGTTCGCCGCGCTGGACGGGCCGCCCGCGATCCGGATCGCCCGTGGTGTCATCGTCCGCGCGTTCTTCGCGGCCAATGGGCGGCGGTTGCTGCCCGAGTACGCCGAGTGGTCCCGCCCGCTCTGAAGGGGACCTTCCTCTCGTAGGACGTGCTGAAGGGGACTTTCGTCGCGTCTCGTGCGATGAAAGTCCCCTTCAGCCCACGCTCAGACCCGGGGGGCCAGCACCGATCCGCCGTCCCAGACGACGCCGATCTGCTGGTAGTAGGCGCCGATCGGCTCGTCGACCGTAAGCTCGGCCAGTTCCTCGGCCGGCGACGGGAACAGCCGCAGCTCCGCGCTGCCCCGCCAGACCTGCCCGCCCTCGAACGCCGCCGCACCCGAGGCGATCAGCTCGGCGACGGCGTCCGGCGCGTCCTTCGCGATGCCGGGCAGCCAGCGGTGGTGGGCCATCGGGTGCCCGTTGACGAACCCGCCGGTCCCGCTCTCCGCCTCCAGCGTCACCACCGCCTCGGCGAGGCGGCGGTCCCCGGCGGCGAGCGTGGCGCCGAAGCGGGCACCGGGCGCAAGCCTCGGCGCGGGACCGTAGGGATGCGGGCGCGTCTGGTGGATCGAGCCGAGCTTCTTCGGGTAACCCTGGTGGATCCCGCGCGCGATCGCGAAATCCTTGTCCACCCAGATGTACACGCAGCGCGAGTAGGTCCTGCCCTCGAACCGGCAGCGCACCACCGCGAAACATTCCTTGTACTGCGCGGAAACCGGGTCGAGCAGCTGGTGGCCGTCCGCCGAGCAGGACTGCCAGTCCGCCCAGATGAGCGCGACCGCGCCGGGGTCCTCCTCGGCGGGCAGCAGGGGCGCGGGCAGCAGGGCGGCGACCTTCGCCGGATCGGTGCGGTATTCGATCGTCAGCAGGTCGCCGGAGTAGTGCCACGGCGGCGGGGGGATCAGTGCCGCCCGCCCCGTCGGGGTGCGGGGGTAGAAGAATCCTCGTACCGGCGCCATGAGACGGCCTCCAACCAGCGGCAGACGAACGTTTGGGAGCTAACGATATCAACTCCGGGGCGGGCGGAGAAGCTGATCAAAGGGGCTTGTCGGCCCCGGTGGCCCGGCCTATAGTTCGGTCCCAAACGACAACCCGGGAGGCTGGTCATGGACACCCCGCCCGATCGCGATGGCGTGCGGCGCACCGTCGAGGACCTCACGGCGAGGGGGGTCGACGTCCTGCGGGTGGGCTATCCCGACCTGATGGGGACCGAACGGTCCCGCGAGGTGCTCGTGGCGCAGCTGCCCGCGGTGATGGAGCACGGCCTCGCGTTCTGCCGCGCCGTCTACCACACGACGACGCGGGGTGAGACGCTCGACGTCGAGGGCGGGCTCGACGCGGGCCTGCCGGACGTGAAGGTCTTCCCGGACCTCACCACGATCGCCGACGTCCCCTGGGAGGACGGCGTCGCGTCCTGCCTCGGCAACGTGTTCGATCCCTCCGGCGCGCCGTGCGACGAATCGCCCCGCACCGTGCTGCGCGGCATCGTCGAGACGTTCCACGCGACCGGTCTGCACCCGGTGGTGGGCCCCGAGCTGGAGTACTTCGTGCTGGAGCGAGACGGGGACGGCTGGCGGCGCTACGGCGACGAGTCCGGCAACATCTACGTCACCGGTGCGAAGGGTGATCCCGGCGGGCACCTGACGGCGACCCTGCGTCAGTTGCGTGACCTCGGCATCGGCGTGACCGCGGGGAACCACGAGTTCTGTCCCGGCCAGTTCGAGATCAACCTCGCGCATTCGGCGGCCGTGGATTCGGCCGACCGCGCCTTCCGGTTCAAATCCGCGATCAAGGAGCTGGAACGGCGCGCGGGCCGGATGGCGACGTTCATGGCCAAGCCGTTCAACGGCGAGGGCGCGTCCGGATTCCATCTGCACGTCTCGCTGACCGATGCCGACGGCCGCAACGTCGGTGTCGATCCGGCCGGCCAGTTCGGGCTTTCCGCCGTGCTGCGCCACGCGCTGGCCGGGGTGCTCGCGCACGCGCCGGCGCTCGCCGCGCTGGCCAATCCGACGGTCAACTCCTACAAGCGGTTCGGTCCCGACACCCTGGCCCCCTGGCTGATCGACTGGGGACTGGACAACCGCAGCGCGATGGTCCGCATCCCGCCCGAGCGTGGCGACGCGACCCGTGTGGAGCTGCGCCTGCCCGACAGCTCGGCGAATCCCTACCTGCTCTACGGCGGAGTACTGGCCGCGATGCAGCTGGGCATCGAGGCCGGGGCCGAGCCACCGGCGCCTCTCGACGGCTACGGCTACGACCCGGCCAAGGCGCCCGTGTTGCCGACATCGCTGTCGGCCGCGCTCGACGCCTTCGAGGCCGACGCGGCGTTGCAGGGGAAACTCGGCAAACGGCTGGTGTCCTCGTTCACGGCGTTCAAACGCGACGAGGTCGAGCGTTACCGCGCCTGGGTCAGCGACTGGGAACTGCGGGAGTACGTCCACCACCTCTGAGCCCGGGAGAGCACCGTGAGCACAGCGATCAGCACCGATCTCGACGACCTCGATCTCTTCCAGCGTGGTGAGGCCTGGCGGGCCTTCGACGAACTGCGCCGCACCGACCCGGTGGCCTGGACCCGCGAGCGGTCCGGCGCCGGCTACTGGAGCCTGACCCGGCACGCCGACATCGTGCGCGCCCTCCGCGACACAGCGACGTTCACCTCGGAGAAGTTCGTCAATCTCGAGGAGGTGGACGACGACCTGGCCGACATCCGGCGTTCCATGCTGGAGACCGACGGGCCACGGCACCGGGCGCTGCGTCAGCTGCTGCAACGGGACTTCACGCCGCGCCGGCTCGCGGGTTACGAGACGTTCCTGCGCGGCCTGACGGCGTCCACAGTGGACAAAGCGCTGGCGAAGGGCACCTTCGACTTCGTGCGCGAGGTGAGCGCCGACTTCCCGATCCGGGTACTGGCGCGCATGCTCGGCGTTCCGGACGAGGACACCGGGCAGCTCATCGCATGGGGCAACCGCATCATCGGCAACACGGACCCGGACTACGCCGACGTCCTGCTCGGCAGCGCGGACAGCGACCAGTATCGCGATCTGCCGTTCCGTAGCCCGGCCTCGCTCGAAGTGTTCGCCTACGGGGAGGAACTGGCCGCGCGGCGCCGCGGTTCGGACGGCGACGACCTGGTGTCCAAACTGGTCGACCGGACACCGCGCGACGGGGTGCCACTGTCCGAAACGGACTTCCGCAACTACTTCCTGCTGTTGGTGGTCGCGGGCAACGAGACGACAAGGCACGCCATCTCGCACGCGATGCTGGCACTGCTGGAGCACCCGGACCAGCTCGCCCTCCTGCGGGAACGCCCGGAGCTGATGCCCGGCGCGGTGGAGGAGTTCCTCCGCTGGGCCTCGCCGATCCACCACTTCCGCCGCACCGCGACCGCGGACGTCGAGCTGGGCGGCAGGCGGATCTCCGAGGGGGACAAGGTGGTCCTGTGGTTCGCCGCGGGCAACCGCGACCCCGGCGTCTTCGCCGAGCCGCACCGTTTCGACGTCACCCGCTCGCCCAACGACCACCTCGCCTTCGGCAAGGGCGGGCCGCACTTCTGCCTCGGCAGCCACCTCGCCCGGATGGAACTGCGGCTGATGTTCACCGAGCTCGTCGCCCGGATCTCGTCGATCCGGCTGACCGGCACACCACGCCGCGTGCGGTCCAACTTCGTGAACGGCCTCAAGGATCTCCCGGTCAGCGTGAGCGCGCGGTAGCTCGTCAGGACGTCCTGGTGTTCGCCCGTCGCAGATAGACGCCGCCGATGAGGGACAGGACGAAGACGGCTCCGCCGCCGAAGAACAGTCCCATGTCGACCGGGACGGAGTCCTCCAGCGACGCCTTCGCCTCGTCGTAGCTCATCGACGTACCGGCGCGGATCCGCTGGCAGACGTCGCCGGGGCGCATGTCCTTCCCGTCGCACACCGGGTTCGCGCCGGTGTGCTTCCACCACAGGAGACCACCCGCGACGCACAGGAGAAAACTGATCACCGTCAGGACCTTCACGAATTTTCGCATCGCGGCGAAGCGTAGGGGTCGCCGATGAAATCCCGATGACACGCGGCGGAGGTCAGCCGCCCAGACCGTACAGGCCGATGTCGATGCCACGCCGCATGGCCTTCCAGAAGTCCTTTTCGGACTGACCGGCTTCGAGACTGGTGAGCGCCGCCCCCTGCACGGCACCCACCATGGCGCCGACCACCGCGGCGGCGCTGATCGCGTCGAGCACGTCCGGGCAGGCCCGCAGGAGGGCGGCGGCGATCGTCCGCTGCTCGGCGAACTCCAGGCGCAGCGCCCTGGCCTGCAGGGCGGGCACGGTCATGATCAGCCGGGTGTAGAGCTCCCTCAGTTCCCGGTCGTCCCGCCCGGCGCTTTCGGCGCGATGGTCGGCCAGCATGGCCTCGTAGGCACGGGCCAGCAGGTCGGCGACCGGCTCGTCCGGCTTCCGGTCCGCGATCACCTCGACCGCGACGGCGGCGTTCCGCCCGGTGTCGGGGAACAGCACGGCTTCCTTGCTGGGGAAGTGGTTGAAGAACGTCTTGGTGGCCACGTCCGCGGCCGTGGCGATCTGCGCCACGGTGGTCTGTTCGTATCCCTGTTCCGAGAACAGCCGGATCGCCGTCTCCGCGATCAGGCGTCTCGTCTGCCGCTTCTTGCGTTCGCGCCGGGACTCGTCCATGCCCAGGATGTTACATCACCTGTACTTGTGAACACATTGCGAACTTACATCGAGTGTAGTTTCATGGCGTCATGAGCCGAGTGGTGATGGCGGGCATGCCCGCGTGGGGGCACGTCAACCCGAGTCTGCCGATCCTGCGCGAACTGACCCGGCGCGGAGTCGAGGTCACGTACTACACGGGCGAAGAGTTCCGGGCGCCGGTCGAGCGCGCCGGCTGCGAGTTCCGGGCCTATCCGCCGGGCACGATCAGCGTCGCCGACATCGCGGACGCCACGCGGTCCGGCAGCACGCTCCGGGTGGTCACCCGGGTGCTCGAGGCGACGGAGTCGTTGCTGCCGTTCCTGCGCGACGAGTTGGCCGGGAGTCCGCCCGCGGCGATCGCGTTCGATTCCAACGCGATCTGGGGCCGGATGGCCGCGGCGAGCCTCGGCGTGCCGATGATCTCGCTGATGACGACGTTCATGGTCGGCGGCAAGGATCTCTCCTGCCTGACCGCGCGCGAATGGGGTCACTACCTCGGGCCGACGCTCCGGGACCTGCCCCGCACGGTGGCGGCGAAGCAGCGGGTGGTGCGGCGCTTTGGGAAGCGGCTCTATCCGCCGTCACCGACCCTGCCGATGCGCGGAGACATCACGATCTTCCCGATCCCGCGCTGGCTCCAGGGCGACAACCCGCGCATCGACGCGAGCTGCCACTACGTCGGTCCCACCTTCGAAGAGGGCGGGGGCGGTGCGCCCGACGCCGAACTCGCCGCGTTTCTCGACGGCTCCGGGCCGCTGGTCCTCGTCTCGCTGGGCACGCTCCACGCGGGCAGCGACGCCTTCTTCCACGCCTGTTTCGCAGCGCTGGCAGACCTGCCCGCGCGCGTCCTGATCGCGAGCGGCGGCGTCGACCCCGCGGCACTGGGCCGCCCGCCGTCGAACACGCTGGTCCGTGCTTCCGTGCCGCAGCGCGAGGTGTTGCGCCACGCGGCGGCGTTCGTCACCCACGGCGGAATGAACAGCGCGCTGGAAGGACTGGCCTGTGGTGTGCCGCTGGTCGTGGTCCCCCAGCAGGCCGAACAGCTGATGATCGGCCAGCGGGTCGCCGAGCGGGGAGCGGGAACGGTGTTGCGGCACACCATGTCCCACCGGCCCGTCCCCGCCGGGGAGCTGCGTGCCGCCGTCGAACGCGCCTTGGCGGACTCGTCGCTGCGGGCAGCGGCGAAGGAGGTGGGCGCGTCTCTCGGCGAAGGCGGGGGAGCGGTCGCGGCGGCAGCGGCCATCCAGACCCGTCTCGGTGTCTAGGCTGGTGATCATGGACACGACGGTGGCGGAACTGGCACGGCAGTACGGGCTCGAACCGCTGCCGGTCGAGGGCGGGTTGTTCCGGCAAACCTGGGCCGGACCCGTGGACGGAACCGGACGTCCGGCGGGTACGGCGATCATCGCGCTGTTCGCCACCGGTGGGCTATTCTCGGCGATGCACCGGCTGCCGATCGACGAGGTTTGGCACTTCTACCGCGGTGATCCGCTCGAACTCCTGCTGCTGGCCGAAAACGGCGAGGCGCGCGTCGAGATCCTCGGGCCCGCGGCGGGTCAGCACCTCCAGCTGACCGTGCCCGCCGGAACGTGGATGGGCGCGCAGGTCGCGTCAGGCGGGCACTGGTCGTTGTGCGGGACCACGATGGCGCCGGGCTTCGTGGCCGACGACTACGAAGGCGGCGACGCCGACGAACTCGTCGCGCGCTATCCGGCTGTCGCCGACAGGATCGGCGCGCTGTGCCGTCCTGATGCCGGGCTGCGGATGACGGAGGATCCCGATGCGTGACACCGCCCTGCCGGACCTGACCGGAAAGGTCGCGCTGGTCACCGGCGCGGGCGGCGGGATCGGGCAGGCGATCGCCTTGCGGTTCGCGCGGGCGGGCGCCGCCGTGGTGCTCCATCACCACCACAGCGCCGGGAACGCCGCGGCGCTCGCCGGGCGCATCGCCGACGAGGGCGGGAGCACCTTCGTGGTGAGCGGGGATCTCACCGACGAGCGGACGTGTCACCGGATCGTGGAGCAGGCGGTGACCTCGGCGGGACGGCTCGACGCGCTGGTCAACAACGCCGGGATCCAGCCGGTCGAGCCACTGGCGACGATGTCGGCGGCGAGCTGGCGCGAGCTGGTCGACGTGAACCTGACCGGTGCCTTCCTGTGTACTCAGGCGGCGGCGACCGCGTTGCGGGAGCACGGCGGCAGCGTCACGCACATCGCGTCGATCGAGGGCACGCAGCCGGCGCCCGGCCACGCCCACTACAGCGCGAGCAAGGCCGGGCTGATCATGCACGCGCGAGCGGCCGCGCTGGAATACGGCGAGTTCGGCATCCGCGTCAACAGCGTTTCCCCCGGTCTGATCGACCGGCCGGGCCTGGCCGACGACTGGCCCGAGGGGCTCGAACGGTGGAACCGTGCCGCGCCGCTGGGCCGGGTCGGGCGGGGCCGGGACGTCGGCGACGCGTGCGTGTTCCTCGCCTCGGACATGGCTTCCTGGATCACCGGGCACAACCTCGTCGTGGACGGCGGGATCGGCGCGCGGCCGACCTGGTGACCTGATCGGGGGACGCCGGAGTCTCCCGATTTGACGTGCGTGAACGTGCATATGACCGTCAGGGGTGCCCACTCGACCGTCGCGAAAGGACTGACGATGACCACCCTGGAGCACCCCGCCGCGGAGACCCACCGGCACACGCACGGACCCGGCTGCGGCCACGACGCCGTACTGCACGACGACCACGTCGACTACGTCCACGATGGACACTTGCACCGCGAACACCGGGACGCCGACGGCGTCCACTACGACGAATGCACGAAGTGCTCCTGCCCGGACTGTTCGGACAGCTGCGCGGTGTGCGACTGCGCGAACTGCACCTGCCCGACGTGCAACCACGCGACCTGTCAGTGCGCGCACTGCGCCGACGACTGCGCGCACTGCGTGTGCTCCGACTGCACCTGCCCGACCTGCCGGCACGCCGCCTGACGCGACGTCGCTCCGGCTGTCCACAATGGAGGGACCGGCGGCTACCGGCGGCGGCGCGGACGGCGCAGGGCACGGAGCACCTCCGCCACGTGCTTCAAGCCCTCCGAACCGTCCCGGAAGACGACGCACAGGCACAACACGAGCAAGGCGAGTACGCAGACCACGACGACAGCGCCGGGCAGCATCAACACGGAACGCAACTCCACAGGTCCACCCATCACGACCGACGGTCCCGGTACCGGCGGAAAGGTTGTCCTACAGAGCCGTATTCGGTTGTGCGCTGCCACAGGAACAGGAGGGCGTCGTCCGGGCCGCCCGGGCGCCTCAGCCGCTAGCCCGCCCGGAAACCGGGCACATCGAAAATCCGGACCCTCCGGGGGAAGACCTTACTCCGGAAGGTGCCGGTCCGCCCAGGCCCGTTCGCGACGCCGGGAGGGTCCCCTGTCCGGGTGGTGGTTTCGACAGGCGGTGGCGCATTCCCAGGGTTAGGTTCGTGATCGGCCGGTCACGGACAGGGAGGTCGACGTGGTGAGTGGTTCGGGCGCGGCGGTGGCGCTGCTGGTGATCCGGGGTGTGTTCGCGATCCTCTTCGGCGTCCTGGCCCTGGTGTGGCCCGGCGTCACGGCGGTCGCGCTGGCCCTCGTGTTCGGGATCTACGCGATCATCGACGGGATCGCGCTGCTCGCCGAGCCGAAGGAGGCCGAGCGGCGCTGGGGCACGATCCTCGCCGGGGTGCTGGGCATCATCGCGGGCGTACTGACACTGGTGTGGCCGGCGATCACCGCGCTGACCCTCGCGCTGCTCGTCGGGATCTGGGCGGTGGTCACCGGGATCATGGAGATCAGCACGGCGATCCGGCTGCGCAAGTGGATCCGCGGCGAGCTGTTCCTCGGCATCGCGGGCGCGCTGTCGGTGGTGCTCGGGGTGCTGATCTTCATCCGGCCGGACGCCGGTGCCGTCTTCATCGCGGTGATGGCCGGGATCTACGCGCTGATCTTCGGGGTCATCATGCTCGTGCTCGCCTTCCAGCTGTATCGCTCGTCACGCACCGCGGTGTGAAGCGCGGGGCGCCCGGCTGCGCGGGTTAGGGTAGGCGCGCCTAACGACCGACCCGAAAGCCCGTGATGACCCAGCCCCGATACCGACGCCGCTCGTGACGAGCGTGCACGAAAGCCCGCCACGCACCGAGGTCCGGCGTCGTCATCGCGGCGTGACGCTGGCAGCCGGGCTGCTCGTCCTCGTCGCCGTGCTCGCGCTGGCCGTGGTGCTCAGCATCGCGGTCGGCGCTCGCGGCGTCGCGCCGGGCACCGTGTTCGACGCGCTGATCCACTTCGACCCGGCGAATCCCGACCACGTCGTGGTCCGCGACCTTCGGCTGCCCCGCACGCTGATCGGCCTCCTGGCCGGAGTGGCGCTCGGCCTCGCCGGAGCCGTCATCCAGGGCGTCACCCGCAACCCCCTCGCGGATCCGGGGATTCTCGGGGTGAACGCGGGGGCGGCCCTGTTCGTCGTGCTCGGCATCACCGTGTTCGGACTGACCAGCGTCACCGGCTACGTCTGGCTGGGGTTCCTCGGTGCGGCGATCGCGGGCACCGTCGTCTACGCGATCGGCTCGCTCGGCCGCGAGGGTGCGACACCGGTGAAGCTGGCGCTCGCCGGAGCGGCGGTGACGGCGGCGCTCGCCTCGGTCACCAGCGGCGTCCTGCTCACCGACACGACGACGTTCGACCAGTTCCGGTTCTGGCAGGTCGGTTCGCTGACCGGCCGTGATCCGGCCGCGATCGGCCAGGTACTCCCGTTCCTCGCCATCGGCGTGCTGCTCGCCCTCGGTTCGGCCCGGATGCTGAACACGTTGTCGCTGGGTGAGGATCTCGCCCGCGCGCTCGGCCAGAACGTCGTGCTCACCCGGCTGCTGTGCGCGCTGGCCGTGATCGTCCTTTGTGGATCGGCGACGGCGATCGCCGGGCCGATCGGGTTCGTCGGGCTCACCGTGCCGCACGTCGCGCGGCTGATCACCGGTCCCGATCACCGCTGGCTGCTGCCGTACTCGGCGGTGCTCGCGCCGCTGCTCCTGCTCGTGGCGGACGTGGTCGGCCGCGTCGTGCTCCGGCCAGCCGAGGTCGCCGTCGGCATCGTCACCGCCGTCATCGGCGCGCCCGTGTTCGTCGTGCTGGTCCGGCGCCGGAAGCTGGCGCAGCTGTGAACCGCACCGCCCCGGCCGACGCCGTCCGCGTCGTGACTGCCGCACGCAGGCACGGCGTCCGGCGGGCGCGGACCGTTTCGCTGCTCCTGCTCGCCGTCGTCGTGGTCGTGTTCGGCGCGTCCCTTTCGGTCGGCGACTTCACCGTGCCGATCCCCGAGCTGCTCCGGATCCTGAGCGGCTCGGGCACCGGGCGCGGGGTGTACGTGGTGACCGAGCTGCGCCTACCGCGCGCGGTGTGCGGACTGCTCGTCGGCGTCGCCTTCGGTCTCGCGGGCGCGTTGTTCCAGCGGCTGCTGCGTAATCCGCTCGCCAGCCCGGACGTCGTCGGCGTGACGTCGGGGGCGAGCGCCGCCGGGGTCGTCTGCCTGGTGGTGTTCGGTGCGTCGGGCGCGATCGTGTCGGCGGGTGCGCTCGCGGGCGGGGTGGCGACCGCGGCGGCGATCTACCTGCTGGCCTGGCGGCGCGGGATGAACGGCTACCGGCTCGTGCTCGTGGGCATCGGGATCGCCGCGGTGCTGTCCAGCGTGATCTCGTTCCTGATGACCTGGGCCGACGTCCAGCTCGCCCAGCAGGCGCTGGTCTGGCTGACCGGCAACCTCAACGGCCGGGGCTGGGAGCACGTCGGGCCGCTGGCGCTGGGCATGGCCGTTCTCGTCCCGCTCGCGTTGCTGCTCAGCCGCACGCTCGCGGCCCTGCAACTGGGTGACGACAGCGCGCGGGGGATCGGTGTCGCCGTCGAACGCGGCAGGCTCGGGCTCATCCTGATCGGCGTCGCGCTGGCGAGCCTGGCCACCGCCGCCGCGGGGCCGGTGGCGTTCGTCGCGTTCGTGTCGAATCCGATCGCCACCCGGCTGGTGGGCGGTTCCCGCCCCTCGCTGGTCCCGGCCGCGCTGACCGGCGCGCTGGTGACACTGGCCGGTGACTTCGCCGCCGCGCATCTGCTGGGGACCACCCAGCTCCCCGTCGGCGTGGTGACGGGCGCGGTCGGGGCCCCGTACCTCCTGCTGCTGCTCGCGAGGGCGAACCGGGCGGGCCGGATCTGAAGCCCGTGCAAGAGAAAGAGAGAACACCCATGAGCGACGCTTGCGAGCGAATCATGGATATCATGCGCCAAAAGAGAATTGGACACTGTCTCGCGGAGCGAGGCGATCGCATGCGTGCGACAACCAGGACGAGGATGCTCGCCACGGCGGCCGTGGTGGCGCTCGGCGGCCTCGTCGCGGCCTGCGGGCAGCCCGCTCCGCAAAGCTCGTCGGGGGTCGGGGACACCGAGGTCGCGAAGGGCGGAAAACTGTTCAGCACCGCCGACACGGCGACCGCGAAACTCGGTGCCGACGTCGGCCCAGGTGTCTTCCCCCGCACCGTGACCCACGCGCTGGGGCAGACGAAGCTGGAGAAGAAGCCGGCGCGCGTCGTCGTGCTCGACAGTGGTGAGCTCGACGACGTGCTTTCGCTCGGGATCACGCCGGTGGGGATGGCCACGACGGCGGGGGCCGACGGCGTCCCGTCCTATCTCGCCGACCGGGCGAAGGGCATCCCGGCGGTCGGGAAGATCGACAACCTCAATCTCGAGGCGATCGCGCGGCTGAACCCGGATCTCATCCTCGGCAGCAAACTGCGTGCGAACGATCTGTACCCGAAACTGTCGAAGATCGCACCGACGGTATTCAGCATCCGCCCCGGTTTCCCGTGGAAGGAAAACCTCCTGCTGGCCGGTGCTTCGCTCGGCGAGGAGAGCAAGGCGGTCGAACTGCTCAACGGCTACCAGAACCGCGCCAACGAGGTGAAGAAGGGAATCGCCGGTAACCCCAGGATCTCCCTCGTCCGTTTTCTGTCCGGCAACATCCGATTGTACGGGAATCTTTCGTTCATCGGCGTCATCCTGAAGGACGTCGGACTCGCCAGGCCGGACAACCAGAACATCGCCGACCTCGCCACGCAGGTCGCGGCGGAACGCATCGACCAGGCCGACGCCGACTGGATCTTCTACTCGAGCTATGGTGCCGGCCCCAGTCAGGACGAGAAGACCGTGACCGGCGGCGCGCTGTGGGCCGGGCTCGGCGCGGTCAAGGCGAAGCACGCGGTCCGCGTCGACGACGAAGTGTGGTTCCTCGGCCTCGGCCCGGCGGGCGCGATGAAGGTCCTGGACGACCTCGCCCGCGCCCTCGGCTAGCCGCCTGCACCGAAGGGCGCCTTCGGTGCACTGGCCGTGCTGAAGGAAGCCCAAGGCGCACCCCACCCACCCAAAGAG
>NZ_JBHYJW010000011.1:144947-193035 GCF_042741125.1 Amycolatopsis sp. NPDC058986
CACTGGCGGTGCTGTTGGTCGCGTTGGGATCACCCAACGCACCGAAGGCGTCCTTCAGCCGACACGTTTCATGGTCGGATGATCCTATCGGCCGCCCGAATTCATCCCCGCCTCACAAAAGGCCGCCACCGTCGTTCCGGTTTCCCGCCCTTTCGGCCGTAAGAGGTAAAAAGTGGCCGCCGCGGGAGTGGTCCGACTTCCAGGTCTTGACTTTTCCGCGTCGCTCCCGAGATCCTGCTCCGTGCACCTTCCGCCGGAACCCCGGATTGTCGCGGTGACCGGCGGATTTTTCTCGTTCGAGGCCGATACGGCCTGTGCGCTAGGGGAGGGTTCGGCTGGTTTCGGCTGCGCGTGAACGACGAGCGTCAGCAGCGATAACCGAAGGTTCATCATGGCGAACGCAGGGCGGGAATCGAATTCGTCGCGGCCGGTGCGCGGCCGCGCGGCGCAGCTGGCACAGATCACGGCGGCAGTGCGGGCCACGGCCCAGGACGCACGGGGCCGGATCCTCCTGATGGACTCCCCGGCGGGGAGCGGAAAAACCCGGCTGCTGCGCGAAGCGGTGCACCTCGCGGAGAGGCAAGGATTCTCCGTGGTCGACCGCATCGCTTACGAGCCGCCGAAGGGCGGGGCACCTCCGCGACCGGCGGAAACCCGCACGACGGCGCGGGAGATCGACCGGCTGGCCCGGCACAGCGCGCGGCTGCGTGGCCTCGTGCGGGACCGGGTGCGCCAGGGGCCGGTCGCGGTCGTCGTCGACGACCTCCACGAGCTGGACGCGCTCACGTTGTCGACGCTCGGGAGCGTGATCGGCGAACTCGCCACCAGCCCGGTCGTCTGGCTCCTCGCCGCCCGCCCCGGCGACGGGCGGTCGCCACACGGTCTGCTGCTCAAGGCGCTGGCACGGGCCGGGCACGCGGAATGGATCCAGCCACTCGACGCGCTGCCCATCGCTGTGGTGGCGGAGATCGCGGGCGATCTGCTCGGTGCCCGTCCCGACCCGGACCTGGTGGCGCTGAGTGCGTGCCTCGACGGCTCACCCGGCGCGGTGGTGGCGTTGTTCGAGGGACTGCGGGCGGATCGGGCCGTCGAGTTCGACGGCGGGGTCGCGCGGCTCGCGGCAGGGGAGCTGACCACGCCGTCCTCGGTCGCGGACGCGGGCACGCGGCTGCCGGACCGGTTCCTCGCGCTGATGCGTGAGCAGTTCGGCCGGTTGTCGATGGCGAGCAGGCAGTTGGTGCAGGTGGCGGCGGTGCTCGGCCGGTCGTTCACCACGCGGGACCTGGCGGAGATGCTCGACGAACCGCCGGCGGCCTTGCTGCGTCCGCTGTGGGAGGCGCAGGCCGAGGGGATCCTCACCGGCCGGGGCGCGGGATTCACCTTCCGCGCGGATCTGCTCTGGCGGGCCGCGGTGGCGATGGTGCCCGCGCAGCTGCTCGCACTGCTGCACCGGCAAGCGGCGACGATGCACCTGGCCCGCGGTGGCGAGTCCGCCGACGAAGCGGCGGCGGCCTGTCATCTGGTCCGCTGCGCCGAGCCCGGTGACACCGAGGCGATCGCGACCATCGCCGAGGCCGCGAACCGGCTGCTGGCCGCCGCACCCGAAACGGCGGCCACGCTGGCACTGCGCGGCATGGAGATCACCGAACGCGGGGCGCCGGAGCACTTCGCGCTGGCCACAACGGCGATGACGGCGCTGATGCGGTCGGGCAGTCTCGACCGGGCCGCCGAGGTCGCCGACCGGGTCGTCGGCGGTGTCCCCGCCGGAGTGCAGGAGCAGTCGGTGCGCGCGAACCTGGCCACGATCATGGTGCTGCGCGGGGAGACACGGAAGGCGTTGTCGCTCGCGCCGGAACCGCGCCGGGCCCCGGACGACGAGCACGACTGCGGGCGGCCCTGCCCGGACGTGGTCCGGCTGACCGCACTGTCCTTTTCGGACTCGGAGGTCGCGGAGCGGACGGCGGACAGGCTGCTCGCCGAGCCGGGCGGCCCGCGGTGCGACGATCTGGTGGCGACCGCGCTGGCGGTCCGGGCGACGGCGTGCTGGAACGAGGGCCGGATCGGGGACGCGTTCCGCGCGATGGAGCGGTCCGTCGAGCGCTGGCGGCGTCTTTCCGGCGCTCTGACGGCGTATCCGTTGTGGCAGAAGGCCTGGATGCTCGTGCGGGCGCACCAGCTCGACGAGGCCGACGCGGTGATCGCCGAGATGAACGACGTCATCTCGGCGGCGGGCGTGAAGGTGGTGGCGTCGGTGCCGCTGGTCCTGCGCGCCTGGGTCCGGCTGCTGCGCGGCGATCTGGACGGCGCGGAGTCCGCCGCCGCCGAAGCGGTGGCGCACTTCCACGAAACGCAGATGCTGCTGACCCTGCCCACGTTGCACGCCGTGCGGGTGCTGGTGGCGTTGCGGCGGGGCGATGTCGCCGTCGCGGGCAGGCGTGTCCGGTCGCTCGAGGAATCCGTGCCGAGGGAAGCGGTCCATCCACTGTGGACATTGCGCTGCCGCGTCGCGGCCCAGGTGCCCGCCGTCGGCGGTGACGCCGCGGCGGCGCTGGAAATCCTGCTCGGCGCGGGGGAACGTCGTGGGCTGATCCTGGCGGATCCGGCGGCCGCGGCGTGGTACGTCCGGACAGCGCTCACGGCGAACCGCCCCGACATCGGCCGCGAGTTCGCCGAAGCGGCCGAGCAGGTCAGCGCGGCCAATCCCGGGTATCCGGTGTTCGGCGTCGCCGCGAGCCATGCACGGGCGCTGCTGGCCAGGGACGCCGCGGCGATCGCGGAGGTCGCCGGGCAGTACCCGGACCCGTGGGTCCGCGCTTCCGCGATCGAGGACGCCGGTGTGCTCCGCTGCGGCACCGACCGCGCGGCGGGCATCGCCGAACTCGCCAGGGCGATGGCCGCCTACGAAACCGTCGGCGCGGCCTGGGACGCCGCGCGGGTCCGGCGGCGGCTGCGCGGCCTCGGGGTGCGGCGGCGGCACTGGAACCACGCGCCGCGACCCGAAACCGGCTGGGCGAGCCTGACCGACACCGAGGAGAAGGTGGCGCGGCTGGTGGCGCGGGGGTTGACCAACCGCCAAGTGGCCAGCGAGCTGTTCGTGTCCCCGCACACCGTGGGCTTCCATCTGCGGCAGATCTACCGCAAGCTCGGGATCCAGTCCCGGGTCGATCTCGCCAGGATCGCGCCCGGCCGCTGAAGTGCCGGACGCTACTCCGTTCGGCCTAAGCCGTGAGGATGAGGTGAACCGGCCTGATGGCCGATGAATCGCTCTCGCCGCTGTGGATAGTGTCGGTTTCTCCCTGACAGGCACCAAAGCCCGTCAGGGGGAAGGGAATCTCATGCGACGTTCTCTGCTTTCCGGTGCGGCCGCGCTGGCGCTCGCCGCACCACTGCTGATCGCCGCTCCGGCGTCGGCGAGTCCACCGGCCATCGACTGGAAACCCTGTGCCGACGCGCCCGGCGTGGACTGTGCGCGGCTCGCCGTCCCCCTCGACTGGGCCAGACCCGGTGGCGAGCAGATCGAGCTGTCCCTGGCCCGGCGCAAGGGGACCGGTGCCGGGGAGAAACTGGGCACGCTGATGTACGGGCCCGGCGGGCCCGGCGGAGCGGGCGCGAAGGGCCTGAAACACGGCAAGATCCTCGCCGATCCGGTCTACGACCATTACGACGTCGTCAGCTACGACTCGCGGGGGATCGGCGAGAGCAAGCCGATCGCCTGCCCGGACGGCCCCGAGCCACGGGAGTGGCCCACCACCGAGGAGCAGTTCCGGGACCTGACGGCCAAGAGCAAGCAGTACATCGCCGACTGCCGCAAGCTCAGTGGCCCGATCTACGACCACGTCGACACGCGCAGCGACGTCCGGGACATGGACGCCATCCGCGCGGCGATCGGCGAGCGCAAGCTCAACTACTACGGCGTCTCGTACGGGACTCTGCGGGGCCAGCAGTACGCGGAGTTCTTCCCCCGCAACGTCGGGCGCCTGGTCCTCGACTCGACGATGGACCACAGCATGACCAGCAACTGGGACTTCGTCCGCACCGAAAGCGTCGCGCGCGAAGAAGTCTTCCAGCAGTTCGTGCGGTGGTGCGCCGACAAGCCGGAGTGCGCGCTGCACGGCCAGGACGTCGAGAAGCTGGTGCGGGAGCTCTACGACCGGGCCGACGCGGGCACGTTGCCGGATCCGGATGATCCGGCGCAGAAGTACGACGGGCCCCGTCTGGCGGCGCACATCGAGAGTTACACGCTGTCCGAGGAGTTCGCCGTTCTCGGGACCTTCCTGAAGACCCTCCGTGACAGCGGGACCAAGCCGGAGCTGCTGGCCGCGGCGCCGACCGCGCCGAACCCGACCAGGGCCATCTGGTGCAACGACTGGGCATACCGGGTGTCCGGATACGAGGAGTTCAAGAAGCTGGACGACGGTCTGCGCAAGGTTTCGCCGAACATCCGCTTCAACGGCTACAACCCGTGGGCGCTGGTGTGCGCGGGCCAGCCCGCGCCGGTCAATCCGCCGCACAAGCTCACGCTGAGCCGGGATGTGCCGCCGCTGCTGATCACCAACGCGCGGCACGACCCCGCGACGGCCTACCCGTGGGCGAAGTCGATGGAGAAGCAGACCGGGATGACGCTGGTGACATACGACGGTGGCGGGCACGGGATGTACTTCGTGAGCAAGTGTGAGCGGGAGTACATCCATCAGTACCTGTTCACCGGCGCGGTACCGCCGCGCGGGACGCACTGCGCGGTCGAACCCCGTCCGTCGTCGGCGCGGGCGGAACTGCCGGTGCCGCCGGACGTGGCGACGTTCTGATCCTTGTCAGGCTGCTCGGCGCTCCCGCGATTCCGCGGGGGCGCCGAGTACGTGATCGCGGGCTTCGGGGCCACCGAAGGCGTCCAGCACGACCAGCGGATTCCAGAAGTCGCGAAGCAGGGTGATCCGGGACTTCCTGATATATGCCACGGAAAGGTAGGTCTGGGTGAACGCGCGCCGGGTCGTGACCGCGACGCCGCGGCTGTGGTATTCGGCGATCACCAGCTCGGGGTCCTCCGTGGCGTGGAACGTGGGCGGGGAGAAGCGAGCTTTGGCGTGTTGCCGGATGTACCGCGGATATTCGTGAAGGTCGCGGTGCCCGGCGTAGCGCCAGGGGATGCCAGGCGGGCAGAAGGCGAGTTCCAGGGCGCCGTCCTCGTCGAACAGCTCCACCCACTCACGGACCCGCCCGGCCGCGAGAAGCCGGAGGTGCCGGGTGAAGAGCGCTCTGGCGTTTTGGCGGACCTTGTGCGTGCTGCTCATGGCTGCGGTCTTCCTCGCGGGCGCGCCGGGCTGACCGTCGTGGGGCGGCCCCGGCCGGGATACGCACCAGTGTCCCGGGGCGGGGCGCGCGCGGACTACCTCCGGGCTGCGCACTGTCCCGCACCGTCCATAAGCGACGGACAGGGGAAAGCGCCGGACCGATCAGTCCGCGGGCCACTCGTATGACAGTTCGTATCGGTCAGCGGCGAGCACCATGTCGTTCATCTCCACCGGCTTGCCGTCCTCGGTGTAGGCCACCCTGGTCACGGTGATGACCGGAACTCCTTCCGCCACCTGCAACAGCGTCGCCTCATCCGGCGTCGGCATCCGAGCGCCGACGTGCTCCACGAACGAACCGAGCCGATGACCGGATTCCTCAAGGCGCGCGTACGCACCGCCGGGTCCGGTGTCGACGTCCTCGATCGCGGTGCCGCGCGTCAGCTCGCGCGGAAGGCGCGACACCGCCAGTTGGACCACCAGCCCGTCGGCTCGCATCACCCGATCTCTCACCGTGATCTCGGCGCCTTCGTCGATGGCGAGATGGGTGGCTGCGCGTTCGTCGGCCTGCTCGAAGCGGATCTTCACGGAGGTGGACGGCGTGAAGCCGCGCGCGGCGGCATCGGCGAGGAACGCGCCACGGTTCCGCTCGCGAGCGGCGCGGGAGAGCCTGGAGCGGGCGATCCGCTGGATGCTGGCCGGTGGTCGCACGAAGACACCTCGGCCGTGTTCGGAAGTGACGAGCCCTTCCGATCGCAGCATGTTGACGGCGTCTCGGACCGTCGGACGCGAGACGCCGTAGGTGTCGACGAGTTCGCGTTCGCTGGGTAGTTGCTCGCCGGGTGGATAGTCCCCGGCGACGATCTTCTGCCGGATGTCCGCTGCCACCTGGCGAAACGCGGGTACACCGCTTCTCCGATCGACCATGCGCGCCAGTATCGCACTTGTCAGCTTGTCTTGACCAGTTGGCCTTTTCGTGCCACGGTACTTGTCAGGACGTGCTGGCCAGTTGGGTGGGAGTGGACATGGCAGGACGCGGCTGGCGCAAAGAGTGCATCTCGCGGACCGTCGACATGACGGGCCGCGAAATCGAAATAACGACTGGTGTGACCCGAAGCCCTATCGACGGCCAGTTCGTCGCGGTGATCGCATTCGACGACCGCCCGACGCTCCTCCTTGATGAGCGGTTGCTCGACCTGCTGGATGCGAGCGGCAGGCATTCGATCCAGGACGCTTTGAACGAACGACTGAAGGAGGCCGTCGAGCGGCGGCGCGCACAACGCGGCGGCTCGCGATGAACGCGCTGATCTACGTCAATCTCGACGCGGTCCATCCGGTCGTCGACGGGATATGGCACCGCGCGCGGTTCAGCCACGTACCGCGGCCTGGCGAGGCGATCACGATGCTGTGTGGCGTGTCCGCCGTCGCTGAGTTCGACCAGGGTTGTCAGCGGGACACACACGGCGTGCCCCGCCAATGCTGGGATTGCGATCTCGTGTACCGCCGCGAGCATGGCATCGATCCGCCACCGAGGCACCTGCTGCCCCGATGACTCCTGGGCAGCACCGTCCACAAGCGACAGACGAACCTACCGGCGAGTGAGGAAGCGCTCGACGCCGCTGGGCACGCCGTGGTCCGGCAGGGTCGCGGCGAACCACGCGGCTTCGACGCCGAGGCCCTCGTCGATCGGCAGGTTGATCCCGCGCGTCACCGCGGCCAGGCATGCCCGGACGGCGGCGGGGGAGTGGCGGACGACGCGCCCGGCGAGTTCACGCGCGGCGGGCAGTAGGTCGTCGTGGGGGACGACGGTGTTGACGAGGCCGAGTTCCGCGGCGCGGTCGGCGTCGATCGGGTCGCCGGTGAGGATGAGTTCGAGGCCCCGCTTGCGCCCGACATGCCGGGGCAGCCGCTGCGTCCCGCCGAACGGAGGCGGAAAGCCCAGTGTGATCTCGGGTTTCGCGAAGGTGGCGCGTTCGCTGGCGATGGCCAGCGGAGCGGCTTCGGTGACCTCGCAGCCGCCACCGTAGGCCAGCCCGTTGACCGCCACGATGACCGGCTTGGGGAACTCCTCGATACGGCGGGTGAGTCCCTGTCCGCGGCGCACGATCTCTCGTAGTGCCGCCTCGGCGCCGCGCCCGATGCTGCCCGCGAGATCACCGATGTCGGCCCCCGCGCTGAACGCGCGATCCCCGGCGCCGGTCAGGATGACCGCGCGGATCGCGGCGTCCGATTCGAGTTCGTCGAGAGTGCGTACGAGGCGGTCGATCGTGGCGTAGTCGAGGGCGTTGAGCTTCGCGGGCCGGTCGATGGTGATCGTGGCGACGGCGTCGTCGCGGTCGAGTGCGATGGTCATGGCTTCCTGCCGGGGTCAGGGGCGCGGTGCGCCGATCGGGTTCGGGACGGGGATGACGCCGGTGTCGACGAGGTGGCGGCTCAGCGGCGCGGCCAGCCGGATGACTTCGTCCACACCGGACTCGCCGAGGGTGGCCACCGGATCGGCGGCGAGCCGGTCGGTGGTGTCCTCGACCTGCCTGCGCAGCACGCCACCGCTCTTGGTGAGCCTGCCGGTGCGGTCGAGCAGCCCGCGCGCCACGAGCCTGCGGCGGCTCTCGTCCCAGTCGGCGTCGCTCCAGCCACGGTTGGGCTGGATGATCTCGCGGGTGACGTTCCCGGTCGCGATGTGCGTGAGCGTCGCGTCGAGGCCACGCAGCCCGGCGTGCACCGCGGCGATGACGTGCCCGTCGCCGCGGTGTTCCCGCAGCACGGTCGCCGCGAGCCAGAGCCTGCCCGTCACACTCTCCGGGCGCCGGACCCGCGACCAGCCCGCCGCGAGCGGACGGCCCTCGTAGCGGCAGCCGTCGACGGCGCGTTCGAGGAGTTCGACGAGCCGGTCGTGACCACCTGGCGGCAAGAGCCGGTCGAGGGCTGCGGTGACGGCGTCGATCCGGCTCGCGAGCACGGCGTCCGGCGCCGCGTACGCCCACGCGTCGGGCAGCGCCCGCTCGACCATGCCCGGCGCGAAACCGAAGAACATCGACGTCACCGGGGCGGCGCCGAGCGGGCCGAGCGGGGCGATCCGGCCGGCGAAGTAGCCCATCCACCAGCCGCGGAGGCCGAGCGCCCTGGCGACTTCGGCGGGTTCGGGTGCGAAGTACACGGTCGCGTGCAGGGGTTCGAGCGCTTCCCAGAAGCGCCGGGCGAGGGTCGGGCTGGGGTCCATGTGCTCAGCGTGCCGGTTGCGGTGGCCGCCGAGACAGGGCCAATCTGAGAAAATGGACCAGGATCTGGGGTGGTGGGTGCGCGTCGCGCTCGACGGCTGGGACGCTCGTCCCGGTCCGCGCTATCGCCGGGTGGCCGAGGGCGTCGCCGCCGCGATCGAACGCGGGCTGCTCTCCGCGGGCGACCGGCTGCCCGCGGAACGGATCCTCGCCGAGGGCCTCGGGCTGGGCCGGGGCACGGTGGTCCGCTGTTTCGACGAACTCGCCGACGCCGGGCTGGTCGAGCGCAGGCAGGGCGCGGGAACCTACGTCCGCGCGCGGACGGCCTGGACCCAGGCGCCGAAGCAGAGCCCGGCTTCCGCACTGCTGCAACGAAGACTGGACGAGGATCGCGAGACGATCGACCTCTCGCTTTCCGTCCCCGCGGGCACCGAACACCTGCCCGAGGTCGCCGCCGGTGTTCAGGCGGACTGGCGGGGCCATGGCCTGCATCCGGCGGGGCTGCCGGCACTCCGGGCCGCGCTGGCCACGCACCTGACCCGGCGGCTCGGCCTGCCCACCACCGCCGATCAGCTCATCGTGACGTCGGGAGCGCAGCACGCGTTGACGCTCGTGGCCGCCGCGGCGGTGTCCCCGGACCGGACCGTCATCACCGCGTGCCCCACCTATCCCGGGCTCGCCGGGGCGCTCGCGGGCCGGGGCGGCAGGCTGCTCGGCGTCGGAGTGGACTCGCTCGGGATCGACGTCAACGCCGTACGCCGCGCGGCGGGCCGCCTCGCCGCGCCGGTGATCTACGTCGATCCGTGCGGGCACAACCCGACCGGTGCCGTGCTGACGCGGTCGCGGCATGAGCCGCTGCTCGCCGCGGCGCGTTCCAGCGACGGGCTCCTCGTCGAGGATCTCGCCCAAGCGGGCCTCGCCCTCGACGAGGACGCCGAACCGGTGCCGCCGCTCGCCGCGTCCGACGACTCCGTGGTCGCGATCGGCTCGCTGTCGAAGATGTTCTGGGCGGGACTGCGGATCGGCTGGATCCGCGCGCCCGCCGCGTTGCGCGGGCATCTGCTGCGCCTGCGATCGGCCAACGACCTCGCACCGGGTGTCCCGGGGCAACTGTTCGCCGCCCGGCTGCTGGACGCCGTCGACGACGCTTGGTACGGACAGCTCCGCGCCGCGCTGGCGGCACGCCGGGACCTGCTGGTGAACGCGATCAGGCAGCGGCTGCCCGCCTGGGCTGTCGAGCCGCCGGCGGCGGGCCTGTCGCTGTACGCGCGATTGCCGTTGGCGGACAGCGAAACCTACGCGCATCGGGCGGCGCGGTACGGCGTGCTGGTCACCCCGGGCGCCGCGTGCTGCGTCGACCGGCGGCACTTCGCCGGTGTCCGGCTTTCGATAGCGGAATCCCCGCACACCCTCGAAACCGCGGTGGACCGCCTCGCCGCGGCCTGGGAGGACCACAGCCGCGACGTCGCCGCCACCCGCCCGCCGGGCGGATAATGCCGGGATGGCGGAGATGACCGCGTGGCGTGTGGACCGTCCGGGGCCGATGGCGTCGGGGCCGCTGGTGCGGACTCGTGAGCCCGTACCAGCACCGGGCGAGGGCGAACTGCTGGTGCGGGTCCTGGCCAGCGGTGTCTGCCGGACGGATCTGCACGTGGCGGAGGGCGATCTGCCCGTGCGCCGCCGGGGCGTCGTACCGGGACATGAGGTCGTGGGCCAGGTCGTGCATGCTTCGGCGGGCTTCGCGGTGGGGGACCGGGTCGGCGTTGCGTGGCTGCGGGGGACCTGTGGCACCTGCCGGTTTTGCGCGCGGGGCGCGGAAAACCTGTGCCCCGGCTCGGTGTACACCGGCTGGGACGCCGATGGCGGGTACGCCGAGTACTGCGTGGTGTCCGCCGCCTACGCACATCAGCTGCCCGCCGGGTATTTCGACGTCGAACTCGCTCCGCTGCTGTGCGCGGGCATCATCGGCTACCGCGCGCTGGAACGCGCCGGGCTGCCCGAAGGCGGACGGCTCGGGATCTACGGCTTCGGCGGGAGCGCGCACCTCGCCGCGCAGGTGGCGCTCGCCCGCGGCGCGCGGGTGCACGTCATGACGCGGAGCCCGCGCGCCCAGGAACTCGCCCGCGACCTCGGCGTGGCCTCGGCACAGGCGGGCACGCCACCCGAACCACTGGACGCGGCGATCCTGTTCGCCCCGGCCGGTGATCTCGTGCCGCCCGCGCTCGCGGCGCTCGACCGCGGGGGAGTGCTGTCGATCGCCGGGATCCACCTCTCCGAAATCCCGGCACTCGACTACCAGCGGCATTTGTTCCAGGAGCGGGAAATTCGCAGCGTCACGGCCAACACACGGCAGGACGCGACAGATTTCCTGCGCTTGGCCGGCGAACACCGGCTGCGAGTCAGCACGATGCCGTATCCGCTCGCCGAAGCCGACCGGGCGCTCGCCGATCTCGCCGGAGGCCGGGTCACCGGTGCCGCGGTGCTGGTGCCGTAACGTCACGTGTTCCGGTCGTGGCGCCCCGCGATGAGCTCCTGGACCCAGATCTTCGCCTTGACCACCGGGATGCGCAGCCGCTGTTCGCGCCACAGCGCGCGTTTCGCCTTCGCGCCCGACGCGGGATAACGCCAGCGTGCCCAAGGCGAGTTCGGCCGGGCGAGCCGCACTGCCCCGACGAACAGCAGGACCGGCACGAAAAGGCCGATGAGCCCGCTCCAGATCTTGCCCTTCAGCAGGGTCACGATGGCCAGCCCGAGGTCGCCGGCGATCACCAGCGTCCGGGTCAGATTGCCCTCTTCGGGACCGATCTCGACGAAGATGTCCACCACGCCCGGCCGGAACCCGAGCAGCAGCAGCCCGGCCAGCGCGATCGCGACGAAGACGGCGTCGACCGAGACCCGGCCCTTCTCCGACCAGTAGACGTCCTTGAGGTGCAGGATCAAGGCGAACTCGTCGAGCACCAGTGCCGAGCCGACGCCGAACAGCCCCGCCATGACCGCGCGCCAGACCGTCGATTCGTCCGGGATCGCGTACCCGGCGACGCCGCCGATCAGCATGAAAACGACCCCGAACACGACGTGGTGCAGGTGCAGCCCGCCCGGGGTGATGTTCTTCGGCCACCACCGCACGTTCGCGCGGATGAGCCGGACCGAGAGCCGGATGAACCCGAACGCCAGCACCATGCTGACGAAGAAGCAGAGCAGCTGGAGCCGGTGGGAATCGACGATGGTGTGCTGGAACCACGTGCCCGCGGCGCTCGATTCGGCCGGGGTGCGGGCGGTGATCCGGAGGGCGGCGCTGTCCACACACCACGGTAGACCGGGCGGCTCCGCCGGTGCCAACCCGCCCCGCACCCCGCTCGATCAGTCCGGAGTGGACGGTCCGGCGCGCCGTCAGAACTCGAAGACGAGACGGCCGCGCAGCCCGCCACGTTCGAAGGCCCGATGGGCCTCGGCGGCTTCCTCCGGCCGGTACGTCCGTGCCACGCGCAGGCGCAGCACGCCTTGTTCGGCCAGGTCACGGAGCCGCTCGAGGGCCGCGGTGACCCGGACGTCGTCGCTCACCCGGACGCGGTGCACCGTGATCCCGCGTTCCGGCTCGCCCTCGAACGGGCGGACCACGGCAAGCACCCCGCCGTCGCGGATCGCGGGCAGGATCGACGGCCCGACCAGCGCCGCGTCGACCACCCCGGCCACGCCGCCGGGCGCCACCTCACGGATGCGCGCGGCGAGGTCGTCTCCGCGCGCGACGACCTCGTCCGCGCCGAACTCGCGCACGAGCGGTTCGTCCGCGGGAGAGGCCACCGCGATCACCCGGAGGCCCGCCTCCTTGGCCAATGGGATCACGTATCCGCCGACCGCGCCGGCGGCTCCCGTTACGGCCACCGTCCGCCCCGGCGCCGGTTTCAGCACGTCGATCGCCTGCCGTGCGGTGAGCCCGTTCATCAGCAGCGTCGACGCCGCGACGTCGTCCACTTCGGACGGTGCGCGGACGACCGATTCGGCCGGTACCACCACGTACTCGGCGTATCCGCCGCGACGTTCGCCTATCGGGACGACGACCGCGATGACCCGCTCACCGAGCGCGATCGGCGTCGTGACCCCCTCGCCGATTTCGTCGAGCACCCCCGCGACGTCCATTCCCGGCACGTACGGCGGCGCGAACTCGAACCGCTCGGCGAGTCCGCCCTCGCGCAGCACGATGTCGGCGGGATTGACCGCCGCGGCCCGCACCTGCACGCGGACCTCGCCCGGACCGGCGTGCGGCTCCGGGAGGTCGAGTACCCGCAACACCTCTGGCCCGCCGTAACGCGTGACCGCGATTGCCTTCATCCGTCCCCAGCTTTCGTCGGCGTTCGTCTTCAACGACGACAACGGAGGCGTCCCGGCTATTCCGCTCGCGGGCGGACCGCGTCGACGACGAGGTCGAGCAGGCGGCGGATCTGCTCCGGCGTGTTGGTGGCCGACGTGGAGAGGAACACGCCGAGCAGCATCGCCGTGACGTCGTCGGGTTCGACGTCCGGGCGGAAAACGCCGGTGGTCACCCCGGCCGCGAGGATCTTCCCGATCGCCCCGGTGATGCGCTCCCGGGTCGTCGGCGTCGGCGGGCCGGACAGGCCCCAGCCGGTGCGGAGCGTCGCGATCATCCCGCGCTTGGCCGCGCTGAACTCCGCGTACCGGTCCATCCACGCGCGGAGCGCGTCCTCGGGCGGGTGCCGGTCGAGGAGTGTGGAGGCGCTCGTGACGACGTCGTCGAGTTCGGCGGCGTACACGGCTTCGACGAGGGCTTCGCGGGTGGGGAAGTGGCGGTAGAGCGTGCCGATCCCGACACCGGCGTCGCGGGCGATGCCTTCCAGCGGGACGGAGTCGTCGGCCGCTGTGAAGGCAGCGCGGGCGACCGCTATGAGCTTCTCGCGGTTGCGCCGCGCGTCGGCGCGGACGGGCCGGCCGGCGTCCGGCGGTTCGGGTGGAGTCAAAGCGGAGGCACCTCCGGTTGTGTTACCGTCGACTGAGCGGAGGGTCCTCCGCTTTGCTCATTCTCGCACGAAGGACGGAGCGTCCATGTCTTCTTCCCCCGAGGTCACCGCCACCGGCGCACCACGCCCCGGTGGCGCGGGCCTGCTCGCGGGCCACATCGTCTCCCGCGTCGGCTATGGCGCGATGCAGCTCGAACGCCTGCGTGGCGACCGCACAGCCGCCGTCGCGCTCCTGCGCCGCGCGGTCGAACTCGGCGTCGATCACGTAGACACCGCCGAGTTCTACGGCGACGGCCTGGTCAACGGTCTCATCCGGGAGGCGATCCGCCCCGAGGACGGCGTCGTGGTCGTGAGCAAGGTCGGTGCCGATCCCCATCCGGGCGGTCCGATCCCGCTGCGTCCCGCGCAGCGGCCCGAACAGCTCCGGGCGAGTGTCGAGGCCAACCTGGAAAGCCTGGGGACGGAACAGATCCCGGTGGTGAACCTGCGCCGTCTCGACACCAGGCCGGGGCTGCTCGCCGAGGGCGACCAGGTCGTCGACGTCGACGACCAGCTCGCCGTGCTGACGGCGATGCGGGACGAAGGCAAGATCGGCGCGATCGGGCTGAGCGCGGTGACCCTCGACGTGCTGCGCCGCGCGCTTCCGGCGAGCATCGCCTGCGTGCAGAACTGCTACAGCCTGGTCACGCGTGAGGACGAGGAGATGCTGCGGCTGTGTGTCGCCGAGGGAATCGCGTGGGTGCCGTTCTTCCCGCTCGGCGGCGCGTTCCCCGGCGTCCCGAAGGTGAGTGACGAGCCCGCGGTTCTCGCCACGGCGCGGTCTCTCGACGTCACTGCCGCCCAGATCGGACTCGCCTGGCTGCTGCACCACGCCCCGAACGTGCTCCTCATGCCGGGCACGGCGGACGCCGGTCACCTCGAGGCGAACCTCGCGGCGGGCGCGATCCGGTTCGACGACGCCACGCTCGCGTCGCTGGACGCCGTCCCGTCGCGCTCGGCGGACGTGCTGCTCGGCTGACCCTCGTGTCCTCAGTGGACAGCCGTGCGACGATGGGACGATGTCCGAGCGACCAGGAATTCCCGCCGAGGATCCGTTCGGCGGCAGGGAACCGACGAGTCACGAGCGACAGGCGGGCCAGCCCTGGGACACTTCGTACCACGACGGCCCCGCGCCCTGGGACGTCGGCGAGCCGCAACCGGCGATCGTGCGCCTGGCCGCCGAAGGGGTCTTCACCGGCGCGGTTCTCGACGCCGGCTGCGGCACTGGCGAAAATGCCCTGCACATCGCCTCGCTCGGCTTGCCGGTTCTGGGCGTCGACGTGGCCGAAACCGCGCTGGCGATCGCGCGGGAAAAGGCCGGAGCCCGTGGTCTCGGGGCCGAGTTCCTGGCGGCCGACGCCTTCCGATTGAACCGCCTGGGCCGCGTATTCGACACAGTGGTGGATTGCGGCCTGTTCCACACCTGCGACGCCGACGAGAAGCGGGACTACGTGACAAGCCTGGCGTCGGTGACCGAGCCTGGTGCGACCCTGTATGTGCTGTGCTTCAGCGACGTCGGCCCCGCCGAGAGCCGCGGCCCGCATCCCGTCGGCAGGGAAGAGCTGACAGCGGCGTTCGGCCGGGACACCGGTTGGCACGTCACGGCGATCGAGCCGGAGCGGATCAAGACGCGGTTCGATCCGGACGGCCCACCGGCCTGGCTGGCGAGAATCGAGCGAAGCTAGCTACGCCACGATCGCGAGCCAGGTCGTCACGGCCGTCGTCAATTCGGCGTCGCCGCTCAGCTCGGCGCGACGCCGTGCTTCGGCGACCGTGATGCCCCGGGTCGCGAGCCGCCATGCCGTGTCCTGGTCCATGACCACGGTCGCGGCGGGGTCGCCGTCATCCGCGTCGGCCAGCTGCCACGCGGTGTCCTCGCGCAGACATACCCACAGGCCGCCCGCGGGGCCGGTGACCTCCACCAGGACGGTGGTGCCCGGCGGCCTGTCCTGAGCGCGCAGTGCGGTGGGAAGAGCGTGCGCGAACGCGGCGAGGACGGGGTGCAGCAGCGTGGGTTCGTCGGCGCCGGGCCGGGACACGGCGTCGCGGATCTGCTGCTGGTGCACCCAGAATTCGGTGTAGTCGCGGGCGATGTCCAGCCAGGCCGGGCTTTCGCCGGGCCCCGCCCACGAAACGTTGAGGTGGGCCGGGCCCCTGAGGTCGGTGTCGGCCCAGACGGCGTCGAGCTGCGGGCCGAGATGGGCGAGCAGGGCGATCATCGTCCGCGGGCTGCACTGCCGTGCGGCGCGGACGAATTCCTCGTTGGTGCGGGCGAGATAGGCGGGCAGCGTCTCGTCGTCGGCGAACACCGCGCCGGGGTGGCCGTCGCGGCTGCCCGAGATGCGCCGCAGGTAGTCGTTGAGGATGTGCGCGGTGACGTCGTGCACGTCCCAGCCGGGACATACGGTCGGCTTCGCCCAGTCGGCCGCGTCGAGCGAGGCCAGCAGGTCGAGCAGCGCCTGCCGTTCGAGCGGATACAGCGGCCGGATGTCCAGAACGGTCATGAGCACAGTGAACCGGCAGGGCCGGATCGGCGCCATTCGTTTTCCCGTATGTCCACTGTGGACGCTACGGCAGGGAAGCCGGGAAGATCCGGTCGAGGTGGTAGCCGAGCAGGTGCCGGACCTCCTCGACACTCCGCCGTTCGTGCAGGATGTCGATGCTCAGGCCGATGACACCGGATACGAGCAGATCCGCCTCGTAGCCGGGGTCGAGCTCGCGACCGGCCAGCCCGGTGCGCCGGCCCTGCCGGATGAGGCCGGCGACGAGGTCCTCCAGTGGATGCTGGTTGTGCAGGAACACCGCCGCCAGTGCGGGATCGGTGAGGCTGCGCGCGTAGTAGGCGCTCAGGACGCGCAACGACGTCCGGCGTTGTTCGTCGAGAGGCAGGAACTCGTCGAGGACGGCCGCCAGCAGGGCGCGCGGTCCGAGCGCCTCGGTACCGGCTCGCTCGCGGCCGCGGGCGTTGTTCTCTTCGTGCAGCATTTCCAGCGCCGACACGAGCAGCTGGTGCTTGCTCTCGAAGTGGTACTGGACCACGCGGAGGGAAACGCCCGCCTCGGCGGCGATCTCACGCATGCTCGCCGCTTCCAGCCCTCGTTCGGCGGCGATACGCCACACCGCTTCGGCGATCTGATGCCGTCGCGGCGATCGGGTGTCCCGTTCCGGAGGCGCCGGGACGGGCGGGTTCTTCCGCTGCCGGTACGCCTTGGCCTGACAGGAACGAGAGCAGTACGTGGGTGGCCTGCCGCGCTCCCCGGTCGGCAGCGGGGTCCGGCACACCGAGCAGCGCCGCCGCTTTTCGTCACGTGAAGGCCGGGAAGCCGTGACGGAAATTGTGTGACGTAAAGGCACTTTCACCTGCTTCTAATCCAGAATTCGCGATATCCGAATGATACGTTCGTAACGTAATGATCGACAACAGGGGAGCGGACGAAATGGACGAGGGCTGGTACCGGCTCGGGATGGCGGTGGTGGGCATCGCCGGGTTCTGGGAAGGCGTGATGGCGATCATCTTCCGGCTGTTCACCGACAAGGAGCCGTCGGTGATGTCGGCGGCCAACTACCTGCCCGCGCCGTGGTGCTACGTCGTGGCGGGCGGCATCGTGGTCGTCGCGTTCGCGATCGTCGCGGCACTGGACTCGGCGCACAAGAAGGTGTTGGCGCGCAAGGGTTCCCGGGAGAACAGCCAGGCCTGACGGGCGGTGCTGTCCCGGTGCCGATCTTCGTGGTTGACTGGCGGTGGTGTTCCCTTCGGGAGGAGAACGACAGTGCCGTCGCCGACGTCGCCACGCAGCGCCCAGTGGTTTGCCGCGGAAGGGCGCAACGGGTTCATCCACCGGTCCTGGATGCGCAACCAGGGTTTCGCCGACGACGTCTTCGACGGGCGGCCGGTGATCGGCATCGCGAACAGCTGGTCCGAGCTGACCCCGTGCAACGCCCATCTGCGCGAACTGGCCGAAGCGGTCAAACGCGGGGTGTGGGAGGCGGGCGGCCTGCCGCTCGAATTCCCCACGATGTCGCTCGGTGAGCCGCTGATGCGGCCCACCACGATGTTGTTCCGGAACCTGATGGCGATGGAGGTCGAGGAGACCATCCGGGCCAACCCGCTCGACGGCGTCGTGCTGCTTTCCGGCTGTGACAAGACGACGCCCGCCCAGCTGATGGGCGCCGCGAGCGTCGGCCTGCCCGCGATCATGCTGACCGGCGGCCCGATGCTGAACGGGAAGTTCCACGGCGCGGACATCGGCTCTGGCACCGACGTCTGGCGGTTCCACGAGGAGGCGAGGGCGGGCCGGATGAGCGGTGCCGACCTCGCCGAGGCCGAGTCGTGCATGTCCCGGAGCCGCGGGCACTGCATGACGATGGGCACCGCGTCGACGATGGCGTGTCTCGCCGAAGCGCTGGGTATGCAGCTCACCGGCGCGGCCGCGATCCCCGCGGTCGACTCCCGGCGGTTCGCGCTCGCCCAGGCCACCGGACGCCGCGCGGTCGGGCTCGTGGCCGAAGACCTCCGGCCGGCCACGATCCTGACGCGCGCGGCGTTCGAGAACGCGATCCGGGTGAACGCGGCGCTGGGCGGTTCGACCAACGCCGTCGTGCACCTGCTCGCGCTGGCTCGGCGGCTCGGCGTCGAACTCACCCTCGACGATTTCGACGCGCTCGCCCGCGACGTCCCGGTGCTCGTCGACCTGATGCCGTCGGGTCGCTTCCTGATGGAGGATTTCGCTTACGCGGGCGGGCTTCCAGCCGTGCTGGACCGGCTGCGGGACGTACTGCACACCGACGCGCAGACCGTGACCGGGCGCAGCCTCGGCGAGAACGTCGAAGGCGCGCGGTGCTGGAACGACGAGGTCATCCGCACCAGGGAGCAACCGTTCCGGCCCGCCGGTTCGGGCACGGTGGTGCTGCGCGGCAGCCTGTGCCCGCGCGGTGCGGTGCTCAAGATCTCCGCCGCGTCCCCGCGGCTGCTCCGGCACCGCGGGCAGGCGCTGGTGTTCGACCGCATCGAGGATTACGTCGCGGTGTGCGAGGACCCGGGCCTGCCGGTGGGCGAGTCCACCGTGCTGGTGGTCCGCAACGCAGGCCCGCGTGGCTATCCGGGTTTCCCCGAGGTCGGGAACATGCCGATGCCGCGGGTGCTGCTCGAGGCCGGGATCGACGACATGGTCCGGATTTCCGACGCGCGGATGAGCGGCACCGGCTACGGCACCTGCGTGCTGCACACCGCACCCGAGGCGGCGATCGGCGGGCCGCTGGCGCTGGTCCGGACCGGTGACTGGATCTCACTCGACGCCGAGGCGCGCAGGCTGGATCTCGAAGTCGGCGACGAGGAACTCGCGCGGCGGCGGGCGGAATGGCAACCGCCACCGCCCGCCGCCACCCGCGGCTGGGTCCGGCTCTATCTCGACCACGTGCTGCAGGCCGACGAGGGCGCGGACCTGGACTTCCTGGCAGGGAGCAGTGGGGACGCCGTCGGCCGTCACTCGCACTGAGCGGCCACGACGACTGTGGACAGGGCGCGGGCTGGGTGCTATAACCGGACTACTCCATACTGCATACAACATTCAATGCAGGACTTCCAGGTAGGGAAGTGATGGCCATGTCCGAGCCCCAGACCCGGCCGCCGGTGCGCGAACTCCTCGACGTCTACGGGCGGCGGTACCGGATCGGCGAGAGCGACCGCGCCCTGCTCGGCCGGTCGCGGACCTGGATGGGCTGGCTGGCCACCGCCGCGATGTTCGCCGCCGGGGTCCAGCAATACGGTTTCGGCGCCATCGCCCCGGTGCTGACGCGGGGCCACGGCTGGACGTTCACCGAGGTGGTCCTGGCGTTCGGGCTGTGGGCGGTGTGCCAGTCGAGCGTGGCGTTCCCGGTGGCGTGGCTACGCGACCGGCGGCTGCTGAGCCCGGCCGCGGCGGTCGTGCTCGGCGGTGTGCTGTGCACCGCCGGGCTCGTCACGCTCGGCCACGCGAGCAGTCTGCCCGCGGTGTTCCTCGGCTACTCCGTCGCGGGCGGGATCGGCACCGGCCTGGTCTACGCGACCTGCGTCGGCGCGGTGATGCGGTGGTTCCCCGATCGCACCGCCGCGCGGGCCGGCGTGGTCAGCGGTGCCTTCGCGTTCGGGAGCGTGCCGTTCCTGCTGATCGCCGGCTACGTGCTTTCGGTGGACAACCGCGCGATGCTGCTCGACGTGACCGCGGCGCTGGTGCTGGCGGTGATCATCGGATCCGGCCTGCTGCTGCGCTACCCGCCGGAACACTGGTGGCCGGAGCGTCCGGACCCGCGGGAGTGGGCGCTGGACAAGGCACACAACCGGAGTGTCGCGGCGAACCGCCCGGCGCTCCGGCATTTCCGGCCGGGTGAGGTGCTTCGCTGCCGGAAGGCGCTTCCGTTGTATCTCACCGTCGCGCTCGCGGGGGCCGTCCTGTTGTTCGACATCGGCTACCTCGCGACGTTCGTCGCCGCACGGGGCGGCGGCCCGGTGCTCGCCGCGTTCGCCCTCGCCGTCCTCGCACTGGTCACCGGTGGCGGCAGGGTGCTGCTGGGCTGGCTCTCGGACCGGCTGGGCAGGCGGCGGATCCTCCGGCTCGCGCTCGCGACGGGCGGCGTGGCGCAGTTCGTGTTGTTCTACTCCGGGGAACACCGTGACGCGGTGGGACTTCTGGTGGGTGTCGCGCTCGCCGGGCTCGGCAACGGGTGCTGCTACACGCTGCTGGTCAGCCTGGTCCGGGAGTACTTCGGGGAGGAATCGGCCTTGCAGAACTTCGGGGTGCTGTACGCCGCGAAGGCCGTCGGCGCGGTGCTCGGGATCGGGCTCGCCGCGTTCGTGGTGACCGCACACGGCTACTCCGGCGCGTTCGCCGCGGCGGGGATCCTGAGCCTGGCCGGCGCCGTGCTCGCCGGACGCGTCGCACAGCCCGGACGCCCGAAGTCGTTGCTGCCCACCGCGTAACGAGAAATCCGGAGGTGCCCGGATGGGCCGGACGACGAGCCGACGACGCGTGTTCCGGGTGGTGGAGGGCGCGCCGACAGTACGTCCGGACACCCTGACCGTCGAGGAGCCCCTGGAGATCAGGGTCGGCGGGAAGCCGCTCTCGGTCACCATGCGTACCCCGGGCAGCGACTTCGACCTGGCCGTCGGGTTCCTGGTCAGCGAGGGTGTGGTCCGGAATCCGGCGGACGTGTCCGGCATCCGGTACTGCGCGGGGGCCACTGTGGACAGTGGGAACACCTACAACGTCCTGGACGTCGCACTCGCGGACGGCGTGCCCCCGCCCGACCCTTCGGTGGAGCGCGCGTTCTACACGACCTCGTCCTGTGGGCTGTGCGGCAAGGCCGGCCTGGACGCGGTCCGGACCACGGCGACCTGGCCGATCGACGCCGACCCGCTCGCGCTCGGCCCGGCGACGCTGGCCGGGTTCCCGGACGAACTCCGCGCGGCGCAACGGGTTTTCGACCGCACCGGCGGCCTGCACGCGGCCGGGCTGTTCGACGAGTCCGGAGAACTGCTCTGCCCGCGGGAGGACGTGGGGCGGCACAACGCCGTGGACAAGGTGATCGGCTGGGCGACTCGTGCGGGGAAGCTGCCGCTGTCAGGGATGTCGCTCATGGTGAGCGGACGCGCGTCGTTCGAGCTCGTCCAGAAGGCCGTGATGGCCGGAATTCCCTTGCTGGCGGCGGTTTCCGCGCCCTCGTCACTCGCCGTGGACCTCGCCGCCGAGCTGGGCCTGACGCTGGTCGGATTCCTGCGCGGCGCGTCGATGAACGTCTACACCCGCGCCGATCGCCTCGGCCTGCGCGACCCCGCCGCACTGGCGGCCGCGTGCGACTGAGAACCTCGGTCCGGGGCGCGCGTCCGCACCCCGGACCGAAGGTCCCGGCGATTCGGTCAGGAAGCGTCCGGCAGGTGGATACCGGCGACGTGGACGTCCACCACCGCGACATCCAGGCCGAGGAACTCTTCGACGGCTTCGATCACGCTGACCCGGATCCGCTCGGCCAGCCCCTTGACCGCGTGCCCGAACTCGACCACCAAGCTGACCTTGATCGTGGCGACATCGCCGTCGAGCCCGGCCGAGACGCCCTCGGTGCCGAGGTCGTGCACGCCCTCGGTCCTGCGGGTCAGCATGGTGACGAGCTGCGCGACGACCTCGTCGCCGACGGTCGTGCTGCCGCGAACGCCCGCGGCGGGCCGAGCCTCGGCGGTGTCCGGCTCCACGTCCGTTTCGTCAGTCTCGCCGGTCTCCTCTGCGACCTCGGAAGCCACAGCTCCCGGCGCGTCGTCGGATTCGGCTTCCTCCGTGATCGCCTCGTCCTCGTCCTCGGTCGCTTCGTCGGAGTCCTCGTCGGTGGTCTCCTCCTCGACGGCCTCGTCGTCCTCGGGCTCGGCGTCGTCGGTGTCGTCTTCGTCGTCGCCGTCTTCAGCGTCGTCGTCCTCGGGCTCGGTTTCGTCGGGTTCGGCGACGACGTCCTCGGCCGGAGCGGCCTCGGCCGCCTCGTCCTCGTCGGTGGTCGAGGCGGCGACCTCCTCGGTCTCGGCGGCGCTGTCCGCCGGTGCTACCGGCTCGGCCTCGATCGCTGGGGTGTCAACGGTTTCGGGAGTGCTGGCGGGGGTGGCGGGCTGGTCGAGGGAGGAAGTGACACCGTACTCACCGGGTGTCTCGTTCTTGGAGCGGCCGAAGATGCTGTTGATGACGTCGGACATGGGGTCCCCTTTTCGGGAGCGACGACTTCGGGAGGAGGCGAGCAGCCGGCGCCATGATAGGGCCATGTCCATGATCCGGATCGCGTGCCCCGGACTTTGAAATCTTCTTGTGTCCCAACGAATACTTCGGTCGAGACCACGGCTTCGGGCGGTTGGCCGCACCTCGGCCGTCGCCGAGCCTTCCCGAGATGTTCGCCAAGGATTCACCGTGCGCCTCGGTCCTCAAGATCGAACCGCCGCACGGTGAGACGCTGTCAGCCGAGCTGCCGGAGGACGGCGGCGACGACGGGTGAGACGTCGCCGCCGGAGCGGGCGACCAACACCCGCCAGCTCGGCGCTTGCTCCGCGAAACGCCGCACCACGAGATCGGGGAACCACGCGGCGATCGACTCGGGAAGGACGCACCCGCCGAGGCCGTGCCGGACCAGTTCGGCGGCGGCGGCGATGTCGTCGACCTCGACGGTCACCGTGCGGTCCAGCAGCGCGGCGCGGAAGGCGTGATCGACCGCCTCGCGGATCGCCCAGCCCGCCGGAAAGTCCACAAGGGACAGGTCGGCCGCATCGGCGAGGCTCACAGGGCCGGGCTTCGGCGGGCTCGCCGACGGCGGCGCCACCAGCACCATGTCCTCGTGGGCGAGCAGCCGGGTGACCAGGCCGTACCGCTGCCGCTTGTCCAGTACCGCGAGCGCGAGGTCCACAGTGGACTCCCGAACGGCCTGGCAGAGCTGTCCGGCCGGTGCCTGCCGGACGCGGACGTCGATGCCGGGGTGTTCGCGGCGCAGACCGGCGAGGGCGTGGTGAAGCCGGGAACCGAGGCCCGGCATCGCGCCGATGGTGACTTCGCCCCGCAGCCGCCATCGGCTGAGATCGACGGTCGCCCGTGCCTCGTCGGCGGCCCGCAGCGCCGCGCGAGCCGCGGGGAGGAAGGCTTCTCCGGCGGGCGTGAGCGCGACCCGGTGGGTGGTGCGCTCGAACAGCGGCGTCCCGAGGTCCCGTTCGAGCGCCCGGACCGTGGTGGACACGGTGGACTGAACGGTGCGCAGCCGGCGCGCCGCGGCGGTGAAGCCGCCTTCCTCGGCGACGGCGACGACGATCTCCAGCTGACGCAGATCCATGGGTCCTCCTGGGCGCGGTCGCGTGGTCATCGGGAGAACCCGGGAGGTCCGGGCGGCTCGGCGACCGTCCACGATCCCGCGCCGAGAACCCGGTTCATCGCTCCACCTCCCGCATGAGGCCGGACCGCTCGTCGTAGACGAAGCCGCGTATCGCGTCGGTGTGTGGGAGGAACGGGCACACCCGCAAGCGGGCCATGCACTGGCGGACGTCCTGCACCGGATCGGCGAACGTCTCGGCCGCCCACGCGGGCCGGATCCCGGTGCTCGCCTCGATCCGGCGGGCGAAGTCCGTGTCGGTGAACATCCGCATCCCGCAGTCTTCGTGGTGTACCAGGACGATTTCCCGGGTGCCGAGCAGCCGCTGGCTGACGGTGAGCGAGCGGATCGCGTCCTCGGTGACGGCGCCGCCGGCGTTGCGGATGACGTGGGCGTCGCCCTCGCGGAGTCCGAGCAGCCGGTACACGCTGATCCGTGCGTCCATGCAGGCGACGACCGCCACCCGGCGGCGAGGGCGTTTGGTGAGCCGCTCGCCGTCGAGGAGCTGCCAGTAGGTGCGCGCGTGGGAGACCAGCGCGTCGGTCTGGTCCACGGCGCTACCCGGCGAGGATTTCCCGTGCCAGGGCGGCGGTTTCGCTGGGGGTGCGGCCCACACGGATACCCGCCGCTTCGAGCGCCGCCTTCTTCGCCGCGGCCGTCCCGGACGAGCCGGAGACGATCGCGCCCGCGTGGCCCATGGTCTTCCCTTCGGGCGCGGTGAATCCGGCGACGTAGCCGACGACGGGTTTGGTGACGTGCTCGGCGACGTGCCCGGCGGCGCGTTCCTCCGCGTCACCGCCGATTTCGCCGATGAGCACGATCAGTTCGGTTTCGGGGTCCTGCTCGAACGCTTCCAGCGCGTCGATGTGCGTGGTGCCGATGACCGGGTCGCCGCCGATGCCGACGCAGGTCGAGAACCCGATGTCGGACAGCTCGTGCATGAGCTGGTAGGTGAGCGTGCCCGATTTGGAGACCAGCCCGATCCGGCCGGGGCCGGTGATGTCGGCGGGGATGATGCCGGCGTTCGACTTGCCGGGGGAGATCACGCCGGGACAGTTCGGCCCGATGATCCGCGTCTTGGCGTTCTTTGCGGCGGCATGGGCCCAGAAGGCCGCGGCGTCGTGGACCGGGACGCCCTCGGTGATGACGACGGCGAGCGGGATCCCGGCGTCGACCGCTTCGATCACCGCGTCCTTGACGAACGGCGGCGGCACGAACAACACCGCGACGTCGGCACCCGCCTTCTCGACCGATTCGCCGATCGAGCCGAACACGGGGAGCGAAAGGTCGCCGATCTCGGCGCGCTGTCCCGCCTTGCGCGGGTTGACCCCGCCGACGACCGTGCTGCCCGCGGCGAGCATCCGGCCGGTGTGCTTGGTGCCTTCGGCGCCGGTCATCCCGGACACCACGATCCGGCTGGTCTTGTCGAGGAAGATCGCCATGCCTCACACCTCCGCGTTCGCCGCGGCGGGGACGGCCGCGAGTTTCGCCGCTTCGCGCGCGGCGTCGTCCATGGTGTCGACCACGGTGATCAGGGGATGCGCGGCGGCGGCGAGGATCCGCCTGCCCTCGGCGACGTTGTTGCCGTCCAGCCGGACGACGAGTGGCTTGGCCGCCTCGGCACCCAGGATTTCCAGCGCCCGCACGATCCCGGACGCCACCGCGTCGCAGGCGGTGATGCCGCCGAAGACATTGACGAACACGCTGCGCACGTCCGGATCGGCGAGGATCACGCCGAGCCCGGCGGCCATCACTTCGGCCGACGCGCCGCCGCCGATGTCGAGGAAGTCGGCGGGCCCGATGGCTCCCGCTTCGGCGGCCGCCGAAGCGACGACGTCCAAAGTGGACATGACGAGCCCGGCGCCGTTGCCGATGACGCCGATGTCGCCGTCCAGCTTGACGTAGTTGAGCCCCTTTTCCCGCGCCTGCCGTTCGAGCGGATCGCCCGCGGCGGGATCGGCCAGCTCCGCGTGGCCGGGATGCCGGAAGGTGGCGTTGTCGTCGAGCGTGATCTTGCCGTCCAGCGCGACGATCCTCCCGTCGCGGGTGCGGGCCAGGGGGTTCACCTCGACCAGCGTGGCGTCTTCGGTGGCGAAGACGGTCCACAGGCGGACGAGCACGTCCGCGACCTGTGCGGCGATCTCGGCGGGAAAACGCGCCGCGGCGACGATCCCGGCGGCCTCGGCATGGCCGACACCGGTGAGCGGATCGATCGGGATCTTCGCCAGCGCCCAGGGTTTCGTGGCGGCGACCTCTTCGATCTCCATCCCGCCCTCGACCGAGGCCATCGCGAGAAACGTGCGTTCGGCGCGGTCGAGGAGGAACGAGACGTAGTACTCCTCGGCGATCTCGCTCGCCTCGGTGACGAGGACCTTGTGGACGGTGTGGCCCTTGATGTCCATGCCGAGGATGTCGTCGGCGAGCTGCTCCGCGTCGTCGGCCGTAGTGGCCGGTTTCACGCCGCCCGCTTTGCCACGCCCGCCGGTCTTGACCTGAGCCTTGACCACGACCGGCCCGCCGATCGCCACGGCGGCGCGCCGGGCCTGGTCGGGGCTGACGGCGACCTCGCCGCGGGGGACCGGCACGGCATGCCGGGCGAAGAGCTCGCGCGCCTGATGTTCGAAGAGATCCATGGGGGAAGTCCTTCCTGCGGGGCCGTCCGGCACCCGCGGCGGCCGTGTTCCGGGCACGGCGGACCGGCTCGTCGCGCTCCGGGCCTCGGGGCTTAACCCCGGTGAATCACCGCTGGACAGCGAGCCGTTCGGAGAGTCAGTATATGGCTACCTCATACGGTATGCAATCTACAGTCTGCCGTGAAGGTGGCCTTGACCTCGGAGGACTCGCCCGGGGCGGGCAGGGAGACCGACAGCGAGCGCACGGATCAGAGAGGTCCGGCGTGAGACAAGAGGAGCGGACATGGCGCCAGCAACGACCGGAACGACGGCGGGCGAAGGGGTGGCGCGGGCAGCGCGGAGCGCCAATGGCGCCGAGCCTGCCCCGGAGACGATCTCCGGCGGGCACCTGGTGGCGAAGGCGCTCAAGGCGGAGGGCGTGGACACGATCTTCACCCTGTGCGGCGGGCACATCATCGACATCTACGACGGCTGTGTCGACGAGGGCATCGAGGTCATCGACGTCCGGCACGAGCAGGTCGCGGCACACGCGGCGGACGGGTACGCGCGGATCACCGGCCGCCCGGGGTGCGCGGTCGTGACGGCGGGCCCCGGCACGACCGACGCGGTGACCGGTGTCGCCAACGCGTTGCGGGCGGAAAGCCCGATGCTGCTGATCGGCGGCCAGGGCGCGCTGACGCAGCACAAGATGGGGTCCCTGCAGGACCTGCCGCACGTGGACATGATGACGCCGATCACCAAGTTCGCCGCCACCGTGCCGCACACCGCCCGCGCGGCCGACCTGGTCTCGATGGCGTTCCGCGAGTGCTTCCACGGCGCGCCCGGACCGTCCTTTTTGGAGATTCCCCGGGACGTGCTGGACGCGTCGGTGCCGCTGGAGCAGGCTCGGATCCCTTCGGCGGGCCGGTATCGTGCGTCCACCCGCAACGCCGGTGACCCCGCCGACGTCGAGAAGCTCGCGGACCTGCTGGTGAACGCGAAGAAGCCGGCGATCCTGCTGGGCAGCCAGGTCTGGACGACCCGGGCCACCGACCAGGCGACGGACCTGGTGCGCACCCTCAACATCCCGGCGTACATGAACGGCGCCGGCCGCGGGACGCTGCCGCCGGGCGACCCGCACCACTTCCAGCTCTCCCGCCGCTACGCGTTCACCAACGCCGACGTGATCGTCATCGTCGGGACCCCGTTCGACTTCCGGATGGGCTACGGCAAGCGGCTTTCCCCCGACGCGACGGTGGTGCAGATCGACCTGGACTACCGGACCGTCGGCAAGAACCGCGACATCGATCTGGGCATCGTCGGTGACGCCGGGCAGGTGCTGGCCGCCGTCGCCGAGGCCGCTTCGCGCCGGGACAACGGCGCGGTGTCGCGCAAGGCGTGGCTCGAAGAACTGCGGGCCGCGGAGGACAAGGCGTACCAGAAGCGCCTGCCGCTGCAGCACTCCGACGCCAACCCGATCCACCCGTACCGGCTGGTGCACGAGATCAACGAGTTCCTCACCGAGGACTCGATCTACATCGGCGACGGCGGCGACATCGTCACCTTCTCCGGGCAGGTCGTGCAGCCGAAGTCGCCGGGCCACTGGATGGACCCCGGTCCACTGGGGACACTCGGCGTCGGCATCCCGTTCGTGCTGGCGGCCAAGCACGCCCGTCCGGACAAGGAGGTCGTGGCGCTCTTCGGCGACGGCGCGTTCAGCCTCACCGGCTGGGACTTCGAGACGCTGGTGCGGTTCGACCTGCCGTTCGTCGGCATCGTCGGCAACAACTCGTCGATGAACCAGATCCGCTACGGCCAGGCCGCGAAGTACGGCCTGCCCCGCGAGCGCGTCGGCAACACGCTCGGCGACGTCCGCTACGACGAGTTCGCGCGGATGCTCGGCGGTTACGGCGAAGAAGTCCGCGACCCCCAGGACATCGCTCCGGCGCTGCGACGCGCGCGGGAGTCCGGGAAGCCGTCGCTGATCAACGTCTGGGTCGACCCCGACGTGTACGCGCCCGGAACCATGAACCAGACGATGTACAAGTGACCCGGCTCGCGAGTGGAGGAAAATCCCATGGGAAAAGCACTTGAGGGCATTCGTGTCCTGGACATGACGCACGTGCAGTCGGGTCCGTCGGCCACGCAGATGCTGGCCTGGCTCGGCGCGGACGTCGTCAAGCTGGAAACCCCCGGCCGCGGCGACATCACCCGCGGCCAGCTGCGTGACCTGCCCGGAGTGGACAGTCTCTACTTCACGATGCTCAATGGCAACAAGCGCAGCATCACGCTCAACATGAAGAGCGAGCAGGGCAAGAAGCTGTTCAGCGAGCTGGTGTCCCAAGTGGACGTCCTGGTGGAGAACTTCGGCCCCGGCGTCGTGGACCGGTTCGGCTTCTCGTGGGAGCGGCTGGAAGAGCTCAACCCGCGGCTGGTCTACGCCTCGATCAAGGGTTTCGGGCCCGGCCGGTACGCCGATTTCAAGGCCTACGAGGTGATCGCGCAGGCCATGGGCGGCGCGATGAGCACCACGGGGTTCGAGGAAGGCCCGCCGACCGCGACCGGCGCGCAGATCGGCGATTCCGGGACCGGGATGCACCTGGTGGCGGGCATTCTCGCCGCGCTGTACCAGCGCACCCACTCCGGGCGCGGGCAGCGCGTCCAGGTCGCCATGCAGGACGCCGTGCTGAACCTGTGCCGGGTCAAGCTGCGTGATCAGCAGCGGCTCGCGCACGGTCCGCTGAACGAGTACCCGAACGAGAACTTCGGCGACGAGGTGCCGCGCTCGGGCAACGCCTCGGGCGGCGGGCAGCCGGGCTGGGCGGTGCGCTGCGCGCCCGGCGGGCCGAACGACTACATCTACGTCATCATCCAGCCGGTCGGGTGGAAGCCGATCACCGAGCTGATCGGCAAACCGGAGCTGGCCGAGGACCCGGAATGGGCGACCCCGGAGGCACGGCTGTCCAAATTGGACAAGGCGTTCGCGTTGATCGAGGACTGGACCTCGCGGCACTCCAAGTGGGAAGTGATGGAGAAGCTCAACGCGCACAACGTCCCGTGTGGCCCGATCCTCTCCACCAAGGAACTGGCCGAGGACGAGACCCTGGCCGAACTGGGCACCGTCGTCGAGGTCCCGCATCCGGAACGCGGCAGTTACAAGACCGTCGGCTGCCCGCTGAAGCTGTCCGACTCGCCGGTCGAGATCGGCCGGTCCCCGTTGCTGGGCGAGCACAACGACCAGATCCTCGGCGAACTCGGCTACAGCCCCGAACAGCTCGAAGAACTCCGTACCGCAGGCGTGATCTAAAGGAGACTGGCAGATGGCAAGCGGTAAGGACCGCGCCGCGGTCGAGAAGATCCTCGAAGCCGTGGCGGCGGAAGGGCGCACGTCGTTGACGGCGCCCGAAGGCAGGCAGGTCTGCGAGGCCTACGGCATCCCGACCCCGCAGGAGCGTCTCGCGACGAGCGCCGACGAGGCCGTCGCCCAGGCACGGGAGATCGGCCTGCCGGTCGTGCTCAAGATCGTGTCACCGGACATCCTGCACAAGACGGACGCCGGCGGTGTGCTCGTCGGCCTCGACACCGCCGAGAAGGTGGCCGCGGGCTACGCGCGGATCATCGCGAACGCCAAGGCGTACCGGGCGGACGCGCACATCGTCGGCGTCCAGGTGCAGCAGATGCTCACCACCGGCCAGGAGGTGATCATCGGCTCGGTCACCGATCCGACGTTCGGCAAGGTCGTCGCGTTCGGCCTGGGCGGCGTGCTGGTGGAGGTGCTCAAGGATGTCACGTTCCGGCTGGCGCCGACCTCGACCGGGGAAGCGCTTTCGATGATCGACGGGATCGCGGCGGCCGAGGTGCTGCGGGGCGTGCGCGGTGCCGAGCCGGTCGACCGCGACGCGCTGGCCGGGGTGATCCACGCGCTCGGCGAGCTGGTCACCGACTTCCCGCAGCTGGCCGAGGTCGACCTGAACCCGGTGCTGGCGACCCCGGGCGGGGCCACCGCGGTGGACGTACGGATCCTGATCGACCCGGACGCGGCGAAGGAGCCGCCGCGGTTCTCGCAGGAGGAGATCCTCTCCGCGATGAACCGCATCATGAAGCCCACGTCGATCGCGGTGATCGGAGCTTCGGCCGAGACCGGGAAAATCGGCAACTCGGTGATGAAGAACCTGGTCAACGGCGGCTACGCGGGGGAGATCTTCCCGATCAACCCCAAGGCTTCGGAGATCCTGGATCGCAAGGCGTACGCGAGCATCGCCGACGTACCGTCCGATGTGGACGTCGCGGTGTTCGCCATCCCCGCCAGGTTCGTCCCCGCCGCGCTGGAAGAGGCGGGCGCGAAGGGGGTCGCGGGAGCGATCCTGATCCCGTCCGGATTCGGCGAGACCGGCAACATCGAGCTGCAGAACGAGGTCGTGGCGATCGCGCGCAAGCACGGTGTGCGGATCCTCGGCCCGAACATCTACGGCTACTACTACACGCCGGAGAACCTGTCCGCGACGTTCTGCACGCCGTACGACGTCAAGGGCGGTGTCGCGCTTTCCTCGCAGAGCGGCGGAATCGGGATGGCGATCCTCGGGTTCAGCCGCTCGGCGAAGATGGGCGTGTCGTCGATCGTCGGCGTGGGCAACAAGGCCGACATCGACGAGGACGATCTGCTCACCTTCTTCGAGCACGACGAGAACACCGAGCTCATCGCGATGCACCTCGAAGACCTCAAGGACGGCCGGTCGTTCGCGGAGACGGCCAAGCGGGTCTCCGTGCGCAAGCCGGTCGTGGTGCTCAAGGCGGGCCGGACCTCGCAGGGCGCCAAGGCCGCCAGCTCGCACACCGGCGCGCTCGCCGGGAACGACAAGGTCTACGACGACATCCTGCGCCAGAGCGGGGTGATCCGCGCACCCGGCCTGAACGACATGCTGGAGTACGCGCGGGGTATCCCGCTGCTGCCGGCACCGAAGGGCGAGAACGTCGTCATCATCACCGGCGCCGGCGGCTCGGGCGTGCTGCTCTCGGACGCCTGTGTGGACAACGGCCTGAAGCTGATGGAGATCCCGTCCGATTTGGACACGGCGTTCCGGAAGTTCATCCCGCCGTTCGGCGCGGCGGGGAACCCGGTGGACATCACCGGTGGTGAGCCCCCGTCGACGTACCGCAACACGATCGCGCTGGGACTGGCGGACGAGCGGATCCACGCGCTGATCCTCGGCTACTGGCACACCATCGTCACGCCGCCGATGGTGTTCGCGAAGCTGGTGTCCGAAGTGGTCGCGGAGTATCGCGAGAAGGGTATCGAAAAGCCCGTCGTCGCCTCGCTTTCCGGCGACGTCGAGGTCGAAGAGGCCAGCGACTACCTGTACCAGCACGGGGTCGTGGCCTACCCGTACACCACCGAGAAGCCGGTGGCGGTGCTCGGCGCGAAGTACCGGTGGGCGCGTTCGGCCGGGTTGCTCGGCTGAGTCCTCCGGCCGTGGGGCGGGCCGTCGAGGGCTCGCCCCACGGTTTCGCGGCCCGCTCGGGCCCTTCCCGGAGCAGGAAGGAGGAGGTATGTTGCCGGACATTTGACGCGCGCTGCGGAGAAAAGGAGTCGTGGTCGCACGCGGGCGGGGTGTGCGGCGGGCAGGACACGAAACGTAAGGGAATGAGTAGTCAACGGTGACGAAAGAGAACTCTTATGACCGCAGCCGCACCGACTTATCAGGAGATAGCCGACGATAACGGAAGGATCTACCGGGTGGGGGAGAGTCCCCACGACATCATGGGCCGTTCCCGCGGGTGGATGGTCTGGTTGCCCTGGGTCGCCATGATGGCGGTCAGTGTCTTCGAATACGGCTGGGGCGCAGTGGAAGACACCCTCGAACAGAAATACGGCTGGTCGCTGGCCGACGCGTTCTGGCTGGCCAGTATCTGGGCGGTGTTCCAGGCCGGGGTGGCGTTCCCGGCGGGACGCCTGCGTGAGAAGAACATCGTCTCGGCGAAGACGGCGATGCTCGCCGGCGCGGTCTGCAGCGGGATCGGCTATTTCACGATCGCGCACAGCGGGAACCTGGCACTCGCGTTCATCGGGTACTCGGTTCTCGGCGGTACCGGCGCGGGACTCGTGTACGCGACCTGTATCAACATGGTCGGCAAATGGTATCCGGAGAAACGCGGGGCGCGGACCGGTTTTGTCAACGGCGGATTCGCCTATGGCGCGGTTCCGTTCATCTATCTGTTCAGCGCGTTCCTGACCCACGACAACTACTCGGTGGTGCTCGACGTCATCGGCGGCTACATGCTGATCGTGGTCGCGCTGTGCGGATTCCTCTTCAAGGACCCGCCGAAGAGCTGGTGGCCGAAGGAGGTCGACCCGATCGCCTGGGCCAGGAACAGGAGCGGGGCCAAGGGACTGGCCAAGAACCCGCCCGCGGTCCGGCAGTACACCCCGATGGAGGCGATCCGGACCGGGATGCTGCCGCTCATGTGGCTCAGCCTGGTGATCATCGGCGGCGTCTCGTTGTTCGGGATCAACTTCCAGGTCGACTTCGCGAAGGAGAGCCATTTCGGCCCGTTCGTCGCGGCGTCTTCGGCCGGGGTGTTGTCCATTGTGAACGGTACCGGCCGCGCGGTGGTGGGCTGGGTCTCCGACCGGATCGGACGGCGGCAGACGCTGACCATCGTGCTGGTGATCGCGGCGGCCGCGCAGTTCGGCGTGCTCTACAGCGGCAACACGCATAACCTCCCGTTGTTCATGGTGTTCGCGTTCCTGACCGGGTTCGGCGGCGGTGCCTTCTATCCGCTGTTCGCCTCCCTGGTGCCGGATTACTTCGGCGAGAACAACAACGCCTCGAACTACGGTCTGGTGTACAGCGCGAAACTCGTCGGCGGTGTCGGCGGGGGCGGCTTGGCTGCCGCGGTGATCAGCGCGTGGGGCTACAACGGCGCGTACATCCTGGCGGGAGGTATCGCGTTGCTTTCCGCCGTGCTGACGCTGTTCCTGCGACAGCCAGGCCGCCCACGCCACGGAACGGATCCGGCGGGGCGTCCTGACTTCCTCGCTCGTCCGTCCGCGGCGGCGGGGTCCTGACCGGCCTGAACTCCATCCAGGACCCCACCCTTCGGTATCTCAGGACTGAGGTCCCTCCTGGGGCCTCTCGTGGAATGCCTGCCGGGTGCGCTCGGTGTGCCGGGTCATGATCTCCTCCGCGACGACAGCGTCCTTCGCCGCGATGGCCTCGATCAGCTGAGCGTGCTCGTGCCAGGCGTCCTGCCCCCGTGGCCGGGCGATGGGGGTGTAGTACCAGCGCACCCGCCGGTCCACGAGCCCGATCATCTCCGCCAGCACCGAGTTGCCGGACAGTTCGGTGATGAACGCGTGGAGGGCGGAGTTGGCGGCCACGACACCCTCGATGTCGTCGGCGTCCAGCGCCGCGAGCCCCTCCTTGTGCAGTTCCCACAGGCGTTTCACGTCGTCGGGGCCGGCTTCACCGGCGGCCAGCCGTGCGGAGTAGGCCTCCAGTACGGTACGTACGCCGAGCAGGTGGTCGGCCTCCTCGTCGGTGGGCAGGTGCACGAACGCGCCCTGCGCGGGACGGAGGTCCACCCAGCCCTCGGTCTGAAGCCGTTGCAGCGCCTCGCGAACCGGCTGCCTGCTGACTCCGAGGTACTCGGCGAGGTCGGCTTCGACGAGGTGCTGGCCCGGCTCGAGGGTGCGGTTGACGATCAGCTCCGCCAGCGCCTCGTACACGACCTGGCGCAGCGGGGCCGGACGCTCGACACGGCGGGCCGCGGACCCGCTGAGGGATCCTTTCGCCGTGCGGCGTCCGGTCGGCCCTCGGTCGGGCAGGGGCGAGACGGGCTGGGTCACGGTGCACCTCGTTCGGGAATGAAGAGCGGAATGCCCTCAGAATACAACCTTTGGTATGCAAAATCCCGGAAGTTGGTCCGGATCGTCCCGAGTCAACCAAAACGGACCAATCAGAAACGCGGTCCGTAATCGCCGGAAACGCCCGGGATGACCGGGCTGGTGGATCTCTGCCGCCGTGGTGGTTCCGCGCGGCCGCGGCCCGGCGACCTGGAGCGATTCCGCGTTCGGCGGTATGGAAAACGTAGCGTCGACGGGATACTGTATGCAATCACTTGTGACGGGAGGCTCATCATGAAGGTGGCTGTTCTCGGTGCCGGTGCGATCGGCGCGTACGTGGGTGCGGCACTGCACCGCGGTGGGGTCGAGGTCCATCTCATCGCGCGGGGACTCCATCTGGACGCGATGCGCAGGCACGGGGTACGCGTGCGCAGTCCACGTGGTGACTTCTCGGCCACGCCGCACGTCACCGACGATCCGGCGGAGGTCGGCCAGGCCGACTACGTCCTCCTTGGCCTGAAAGCACATTCCTACGCCACGGCGGGACCGCTGCTCGCCCCGCTCCTCGGCCCCGGGACGGCGCTGGTGGCCGCGCAGAACGGCATTCCGTGGTGGTACTTCCACGGCCTGGCCGGACATCCGCTGGAAGACCGCCGCGTCGAGACCGTCGATCCCGGCGGCGCGGTGAGCGCGGTCCTCGAACTCCGGCGCGCGATCGGCTGTGTCGTCTACTGCTCGACGGTGATCGAGCGTCCCGGCGTGATCCGGCATCTGGAGGGGACCCGGTTCTCGCTCGGGGAACCGGCCGGTGGCGTTTCCGAGCGCTGTACCGCCTTGAGCGAGGCGATGATCGCGGGCGGGCTGAAGGCCCCGGTAGAACCCCGCATCCGCGACGACATCTGGATCAAGCTCATGGGCAATGTCGCGTTCAACCCGCTGAGCGCGCTGACGAGGGCGACGATGGCGCAGATGTGCGAGCACGCCGACACCCGCGCGCTGGTCGCCACGATGATGACCGAAACGCTGGAGATCGCCCACGCCGCCGGGAGCGATCCGCGGGTCTCGGTGGAGAAACGCATCGACGGCGCGTGGCGCGTCGGGCACCACAAGACGTCGATGTTGCAGGACCTGGAGGCGGGAAAGCCACTCGAGATCGACGCGATCATCGGTGCCGTCGTCGAGCTGGCCGGGCTCACCGGCGTGCCCGCCCCTGCATTGCGTCACGTGCACGCGGCGATCGGACTGCTCAACCGGACCACGATCGCCGAGCCCGTCCCGGCCGGCTCGCACTGAACCGCTCTCCACAAGGAGTGTCCGATGTCCCTGTCCGAGGAGGTCGCCAGGATCGTCGCGAGCGCCGTCGACCCGGCGGCGGCGACCGCGGACCAGCTGGCCCGGTTCCCGCGCGGCGCCGTCACCACGTTGGGCCGTAAGGGAGTGCTCGGCATGCCCGCGGCCCGCAGGCTCGGTGGCGGCGGGCACGGCCTGGCCGAGACGGCGCGGGTGGTGGAGCGGGTCGCGGTGTCGTGCGCCGGGACCGCGACCGTGCTCCGGTCGCATTTCGCGGCGGCCGCGGTGCTCGACGTCCACGGCACCCCCGAGGTGCGTGCCGACCTCGCGGCGGGGCGGCATTTGTCCACTCTCGCCGTGTTCGACGCGGGGCCGGACCGGTTGTTCCTGAGCCCGGAGGGCACGGCCCGCGGGCACGGCGGTGTCGTCGACCTGTACGCGCGCAAGGCGTGGGTGATCTCCGCCGGCGAGGCGGACAGTTACGTCTGGTCGAGCCGCCCGTCCGGCGGGCGGGGCGCTTCGACGTTGTGGTTCGTGCCGGGCCAGGCGCCGGGGCTGTTGGTCCCCGCCGACCGCGGCGGGATCGGCTTGCGCGCGAGCGCGGCCACCACGGTGCGGGCCGATCCGGTGCGGGTGCCGGAGACGAACCGGCTCGGCGAGAGCGGGGCGGGCGCCGACCTCGTGCTCGATCTCGCGTTACCGTGGTTCCTCGGGCTCGGCTCGGCGGTCGCCCTCGGGATCATGGAAGGCGTGCTCGCGGCGGTGTCGGCCGAGTTGCGGGGGGGGCCCCCGCGGACCGCGGGCGGGCCCGCCGGGGGGGCCCCGGTTGGGGGGCGGGGGGCCGCCCGGCCCGGGCAGCACCGCGGGGGGGGGGGCACGGAGTCTTTTGTGGGGGTGCGGGGGGGGGGGGGGGGGGGGTGGGGGGTCGGCCCCGGGCCCGGGGGGCCCGCCCCCGCGGAGCTGACCCGGATGCGGCTGCGGGCGAACGCCGTCCGCGTCCTGCACGACGAGGCGCTGTCCACGTTCGGCTGGGATCCCGCGCGGGCCCTGCCGAAACTGTTCCACCTGTGCCTCGCCTCGGCGGAAGCGGTGATCGCGGTGACCGACCAGGCGATGAAACTGTGCGATCAGGCCGCGTTCCGGGGCGACGTCGGGATCGAGCGGCGGTTCCGCGACGCGCGGGCGCACTGTGCGGTCGAGCCCACGGTCGACACCGTGCTCGCGGTCGCGGCAGCGCTTTCCCGGTAGCGCTTCCTCAGCGAGGCCGCAGGAGCGGGGAGCGCTGGGCACCGGGCCCCGCCGCGTGGGCGTCGTTCTCGGATGCGCGGCGCGCGCCGAGGACATTGCCCAGTGCGAACCGGCCGGGGCCGAGGAACACCAGGAGCAAAAGCGTCCAGCAGAACATGGCCGACGCTTCGCCGCCGTTCTGGATGGGGAAGACGGCTTGGGGCAGGTGCACGGTGAAATACGCGTACGCCATCGAGCCGGAGCTGACGAACGCGGCGATCCGGGTACCGAGCCCGAGGCAGATCAGCGTGCCGCCGACGAGCTGGATCACCGCCGCCCACCAGCCCGGCCACTGGCCGATGGCGGCGGGAGCCTTGGCGCCCAGGACACCGAAGACGGTTTTCGCGCCGTGACAGGCGAACAGGAATCCGATGACGATGCGAAAGAGCCCGAGGACGTGTTCGCGGGCTGAATCGAGCCGGTGCATGGTTCCTCCACGGGGGACGAGACGGGTGTGGTCGATCCGTGCGGGTGGTGGGCGGCAGTACCGGGTCGGGCGATTGGTTCAGACCTTTTAGCCGTGTTGCGCAAGCGTATACCGGCGGCCGGGGCGTGCTGATACCTCCGAAAGTCCGGTCCTGGAAGCCGCTCTCGCTATGTGCGAGATGCCGCCGCCTGCTCCCGAGCGTTGACCCGCGCTCTCAAGGCGAGCTAGAATACCGATATACGAAAAAGAGTTTCCGCATTACGGAATACGAGCGGAACGCACTCCGAGTCTGCGACGAGGTAACCGATGGCCGAACTTGCCGGTGCACGTCATTCCCTGGCGTACGTCGCCAATCTGTCCACCCTGTTCAAGGAACTGCCGCTGCCGGAACGGCCGAAGGCGGCGCGTGACGCCGGCTTCACCGCGGTCGAGTTCTGGTGGCCGTTCGAGGTCGCCGTCCCGTCCCGGGACGAGGTGGACGCGTTCGTGGCGGCGATCGAGGGGGCGGGGGTCCGGCTGACCGGGTTGAACTTCTTCGCGGGCGACATGCCCGCCGGGGATCGTGGCGTGGTGTCCTGGCCAGGACGGGAAACCGAGTTCGCCGAGAGCCTCGTCGTCGCGCTCGGCATCGCCGAACGCCTCGGCTGCCGCAGCTTCAATGCGTTGTACGGCAACCGGATCGAGGGCGTCGAACCCGGACGGCAGGACGAACTGGCGCTCGTCAATCTGGCGACGGCCGCGGAGGCGGCGGCCAGGATCGGCGCGCAGCTCGTGCTCGAACCGCTGTCCGGGGCGGAGCGCTACCCGCTGAAGACGACGGCCGACGCCGTCAAGATCCTCGACGAGCTGGGCCGGGACAACGTCCGGCTGCTCGCCGATCTCTACCACCTCGCGACGAACGGCGATGATCTCGACGCGCTCGTCGCGGTGCACACCCCGCGGATCGGGCACGTCCAGATCGCCGACGTACCGGGCAGGCACGAGCCCGGCACCGGCTCGCTGGACATCGAGGGATACCTCGAAAAGCTCGAGGCCGCGGGCTATCGCGGCGAGGTCGGCGTCGAGTACCTGCCGACCGGCGAAACCGTCGCGTCACTGGAATGGCTGCCTATCGCGCAAAGGGGACGGGCATGACGAAGTTGGGATTCATCGGCCTGGGTGTCATGGGCACCCCGATGGCCGCGCACCTGGCCGCGGCCGGGCACGAGGTCAGCGGATACGACGTGCACGCGGCCGCCCTCGCGAAACTCGAGGCGGCGGGCGGGCGGGCCGCCACGAGCGTCGCCGACGCGGTCGCCGAGGCCGACGTCGTGATCACCATGCTGCCCAACCACCCGCAGGTGGAGGAGGTGGTCCTGGGTGCGGGCGGGGTGCTGGAGACGGCGAAGCCGGGCGCACTGCTCGCCGATATGAGCACGATCCGGCCCGAGACCTCGATCGAAATCGCGAACCGGGCCGCGGCCAAGGAGATCCGCGTGCTGGACGCGCCCGTCTCCGGCGGGCAAGCCGGGGCCGAGCAGGCCGCACTGTCCATTATGGTCGGTGGGGAGGCGGCGGACTTCACGGCCGCGCTGCCGGTGTTCGAGGTGGTCGGTAAGACGATCGTGCACGTCGGACCGCACGGCGCCGGCCAGGTGGTGAAGGCGGCCAACCAGCTTGTCGTCGGTGGTATCTACGGGTTGGTCGCGGAGGCCATCGTGCTGCTCGAAGCGTCCGGTGTGGACGCGGGGACCGGGCTGGACGTGCTGGCGGGCGGGCTCGCCGGCAGCCGCATCCTGGAGCTGAAGCGCAAGAGCATGGTGGAGCGGAGCTTCGAGCCCGGGTTCCGGATCGACCTGCACCACAAGGACATGGGCATCGCGCTGGCCGCCGCGCGGCAGGCCGACGTGGCGCTCCCGCTCACCGGGCTGGTCGCCCAGCTCGTCGCCGCGGGCCGGGCGATGGGCTACGGCTCGCTCGACCATTCGGCGTTGCTCAAGGTGGTCGAAGATCTTTCCGGCCGCACGAAAGCGGAGGCGTGACATGGGGAGAATTCCCGCGATGGAAGCGGTCGTCGACGTGCTGAAGAGCGAGGGCGTCGACGTCGCCTTCGGTTGCCCCGGCGCCGCGATTCTCCCGCTGTACCACGCGATGCAGGGCTCCGGCATCGACCATCTGGTGGTGCGCCACGAAGAGGGCGCGACCCATATGGCCGACGGCTGGGCGCGGACCACCGGCAAGGTCGGAGTGGCGATCGGGACCTCCGGCCCTGCCGGGACCAACATGATCACCGGGCTGTACACCGCGCACGCGGACTCGATCCCGATCCTGTGCATCACCGGGCAGGCGGATTCCCGCAAACTGCACACCGAGGCCTTCCAGGCGGTGGACATCGTCGAGATCGCCAAGCCGGTGACGAAATGGGCGGTGCAGGTCAAGGAGGCCGCGCAGCTGCCGTGGATCTTCCGCGAGGCTTTCCGGATCGCGCGGTCCGGAAGGCCGGGCCCCGTCCTGATCGACCTGCCGATCGACGTGCAGAAGCAGGAGATCGAATGGGACTCCAGCATCGACTCGCCGCTGCCGGTCACCTCGGTCATCCCGTCGCCGGCGCGGGTCGAGCGGGCGCTGGAGATGCTGCGCGCGGCCGAACGCCCGCTGATCCTGGCCGGCGGTGGGGTGGTCCTCGGTGAGGCGAGCGACCGGCTGCTCGCCGTCGCCGAGCGGCTCGGCGTCCCGGTGCAGGTCACCTTGATGGGTAAGGGAAGTTTCCCCGAGGATCACGAGCTGTTCGCCGGGATGGCCGGGATCCAGACGTCGCAGCGGTGGGCGAACGCGGCCTTCCTCGAAGCCGACCTCGTGCTCGCGCTGGGCGCCCGGTTCGGCGACCGGCACACCGGGAATCTCGACGTCTACCGGGGTGAACGGAAGTTCATCCATGTCGACATCGAGCCGACCCAGCTCGGCAAGGTGTTCGGCCCCGACCTCGGCGTCGTGTCGGACACCGGCATGTTTCTCGACGCGCTTCTGACCACAATGGATGGTCAGGACACGGCACGGGACCGGGGCTGGGTGAAGCGGATCGGCGAACTGAAGACCGCGCTGCCGCGGCGGGAGGACTTCGACGACCGGCCGATCAAGGCGCCGCGGGTGTTCAAGGAGATCAACGAGTTCTACGGCGAGGACACCTACTTCGTCACCGCGATCGGGCTGTACCAGATCTGGTCGGGCCAGTTCCAGCGGGCGCACAAGCCCCGGCACTACCAGGTGTGCGGCCAGGCGGGCCCGCTCGGCTGGGAGATCCCGGCGGCGATCGGCGTCAAGAAGGCCCGCCCGGAGGCCCAGGTCGTCGGCGTGGTCGGGGACTACTCGTTCCAGTTCCTGGTGGAGGAACTGGCCGTGGCGGCGCAGTACGACGTCGGGTTCGTGCTGATCATGCTGAACAACGAGTACCTCGGGCTGATCCGCCAGGCCTCGCGGGGATACGACATGAACTACCAGGTCGACATCCACTACGACACGAACGGCTCGGACAACGTCAAGATCATGGAGGCCTACGGCTGCTCGGGCACCCGCGTGCACGAGCCGGGCGAGATCCGCGAGGCGCTGGCGTGGGCGGGCAAGGAGGCCGAGCGCACCAGCCGCCCGGTGCTCGTGGAGATCATGATCGAACGCGAGGCGAACGCGGCGATGGGCGCCGCGCTCGACTCGGTGGTGGAGTTCGAGGCCACCGCCTAGATCATCGCGTTGCAGTGGATCGCGGAACCCGGTGGCGGATCGAGGCGGGCCGTCAACAGACAAGGACGAAGCCTGACTCGACCCCACCGGGTCCCGGTCCCGGCGAGCGTGGTGCGCCCACATCACCCGTCGATGGTCCGCCGCGCCCGGCCCGCAGTGTCACGATTCCTTGTGGCGAAAGGGGATCTTTTCCGCATCGCGGCAGTCCGCGAAGTCGCTTGATCGCGAACGACCGGTTGCGGATCTTCAGCAGACCTTCAGCCATTTTCGCATCGCAACCGCGGGTATGCCGCCTTACCGTACCGGCATGAGCTCACAACGGAAGCATGGACCGATTCGCCGGGGCGTGCTCGTTGCCCTGGCCGGCGCCGCCTGCCTGCTCGTCACCTCATGCGCCGCCGCGCAGGTACCCGCCGCCTCCACCCAGCCGGGTGCGGCCGACCGTCCGAACGTGGTCTTCGTCCTCACCGACGACCTGGCCATGAATTTGGTTCAGTACATGCCGAACGTGCAGAAGCTGGCACGTGACGGCACCACCTTCGCCAACTACACGGTGACCGACTCGCTCTGCTGCCCCTCGCGGTCGTCGATCTTCACGGGCAAGTTCCCGCACGACACCGGCGTGGTCACCAATGGCGGATCCGATGGCGGGTTCGACGTCTTCCACAAGCGTGGCAATGAAAAGGCCACCTCCGCCGTCGCGTTGCAGGCCGCCGGCTATCGCACCGGGATGATGGGCAAGTACCTGAACGGCTATAACCCCCGAGGCAAGGTGGACGGACAGGAAAACTACGTCCCGCCCGGCTGGGACGAGTGGGACGTCGCCGGGAATGGTTATCCGGAGTTCGACTACGACCTCAACGAGAACCACACCGTCAAGCACTACGGCTCCCAACCGGAGGACTACCTCACCGACGTGGTGTCCGGAAAGGCGAGCGGATTCATCAACTCGTCCGTATCCGCGCACAAACCCTTCCTTCTCGAGGTCGCGACCTTCGCTCCGCACGGTCCGTTCACCCCCGCGCCGCGGGACCAGGACGCGTTCCCCGGTCTCACCGCTCCGCGCGGCAAGGCTTTCGACCAGTTGCCGAGCAACCCTCCGCAGTGGCTCGCCGGCCGCACGCCGCTGACCGACAAGGAGAAGAGCGTCATCGACACCGGCTTCCGCAAACGGGCGCAGGCGGTGCAGGCGGTCGATCGCATGGTCGGCTCGCTGCGCGACACGCTCACCAAGGCCGGCGTCGCGGACGACACGCTGGTCGTATTCAGCTCCGACAACGGCTTCCACATGGGCGAATACCGGCTCAACCCCGGGAAGATGACCGCGTTCGACACCGACATCCACGTTCCGCTGATCGTCGCCGGAGGCGCGAAACTCGGCGTGGGCGCGAACAAAACCATATCCAACCCGGTGGAAAACATCGACCTGGCACCCACCTTCGAAAAACTGGCCGGGCTGACACCGGCGGCCGATGTCGACGGTCACGACCTCATGCCGCTGCTCACCGGGCAGCCGGTCCCGGACGGGCGCACCACGGCGTTGATCGAACACCACGGCCCGGACTTCGACGCCTCCGACCCCGACAAGCCGGGGAAGAACAGCGGCAACCCCGCCACGTATGAGGCCTTGCGCACGGTCGACTACACCTACGTGGAGTACACCACCGATGGCAGCGCCGAATTCTACGATCGCACCGCCGATCCCGACGAGCTGAACAACGCCGCGGGCAGCCTGCCTCCCGACCGGCGCGCCCAGCTGCACAACGCGCTGCAAGCATTGGCGAACTGCCACGGTCAACAGGCCTGTTCGGCCGCCGAACGCCTTCTGCGCTGACCCGACGCGCCGGAAGAGCGGTCGCCGGCATGCCACCGCGAGCGGATTCGCGATGCCGCTCGCGGTGGCTTCCGTGCTCAAGCCGTCCACTGTGGATTCCGGCCGAGGTACCGCAGGAGCGACGCGACGGCGTCGTCATCGGCGGCGCCGTCCAGCGCGGGGGCGTAGGCACCGAACGGGCGCAGCGGTTCGACGATCTCCTTGGCCACGGAGAGCAGGATTTCGGCGAGACCGGGGTCGAGCGGTGACTCCTGCCCGGTGGCGACGGCGATGTCCCACGCGTGCACGGCGGCGTCCAGCGCGCAGGCACCGACCGCGATCGGCGCCGGGAGTTCGCCCTGCGGCAGGGGAGTGGGGACGCTCGCGGCGACTCCGGCGAACGCCACCGCGGACGCGGTGAGCGCGGATTCGAGGTAGGCGCCGCGGTCGCCGTCGATCCGGCCCGACGGGGCGAACGGGTTCTCCGCGGGGCCGCCGCGCCCGGTGATGGCGGCCGCGTAGCCGTGCTGATCCCCGGCCGCGTGCTGCAGTACCTGCGTCACGGTCCAGTCGCTACACGGTGTCGGCGCTTCCCAGGCGACACCGTCGGGTACTCCCGCGACGGCGGTGCGCAGCGCTCGGTGGGCTTCGCGGAGCACCGGCCACCGGTGCGCCAGCCCGGCGAAGAACTGCCGGAGGTCGCCGACGAGGACGCCGGTCGCCTCGTGCGCGGCGTAGTGCCCGGCGCCGGTCTCGGGGTAGGAGTTCCAGCTGACGAGGTTGGCGTGGTCGCGCGCGGCGAAGCGCCGGATCGACTGGAAGTCGTTCGGGAACATGGCCAGCGCTGTCGGGGTGGTGGTCGGGCCGGCCGGGTGTTCGGTGGTGTGCTTTTCCTCGTAGTAGAAGCGGATCGAGGACCCCGCGGTGCCGGTCAGCCAGTAGAGCGCGACATTGGCGATGACGAACTCGGCGTCCAGCTTCTCGTCGAACAGCTGCGCGTTCCAGGCGAGCAGGCCGAGCGGGGAGTCCGCGAGCGCGAACGCGAGGGTGTGCGGCTGCTGGCTGTGCAGCGTGTTGAAGGAGAACTTCTCCTCGTAGAACCACTGCAGGGTCGCCAGCGCCGCCTGCTCCGTCTCGTCGAGGCCGGCCATTTCGGCCGGGTCGCCGGACGGGAACGAGAACAGCTGCGTGACGTGCACGCCGACGACGTTCTCCGGCGCGATGCGGCCGAGTTCGGGGGAGACCATCGAGCCGCCGTCGTTGCCGACGGCGCCGTAGCGCTCGTACCCGAGGCGGCGCATCAGCTCGGCCCACGCCCGCGCGGTGCGGTACCGGTCCCAGCCCGCCGACCGGGTCGGCCCGGAGAAGCCGAACCCGGGCAAGGACGGGATCACCAGGTGGAACGCGGGCTCGTCGGCCGAGGCCGGCTCGGCCAGCGGGCCGATGACGTCGAGGTATTCGACGATCGAGCCCGGCCAGCCGTGGGTCAGCACCAGCGGTGTCGCGTCCGGCCGCGACGAGCGGACGTGGAGAAAGTGGATGTCCTCGCCGTCGATCTCGGTGACGTACTGGGGAAAGGCGTTCAGCCGCGCTTCGAACGCGCGCCAGTCGAACTCGTCCAGCCAGTACTCGGCGAGCTTGCGGACCCGCTCGTTCGTGACGCCGTAGGCGGCGGGCAGGTCGTCGGGCCAGAGCGCCCTGCGCAGACGTGCCGAAAGCTCGTCGAGGTCGGCCTGGGGAACGTCGGCGCGGAAGGGGCGGATCTCGGTCACGGGGACTCCTCGGGGGATGGAACGGAATGGTTCGTTCCGAACTGTACCAGAGCGGAATGATCCGTTCCAGTGATAGTCTCGAAGCATGCCTCGAAACGTCGACACGCCCGCGCTGCCTGGCCGCCGCGGCCAGGCAGCGCGCAACGATGTGGTGATCCTGGATGCCGCGCGCACGGTGTTCATCGCCGATCCGAAGGCCCCGGTCTCGGCGGTCGCCGAGCGTGCCGGGGTCGGGATCAGTGCCCTGTATCGGCGCTACCCCGGTAAGGAGGCCCTGCTGTGCAAGCTGTGCCACGACGGTTTACGGCAGTACATCGCGGAAGCGGAGGCGGCGGCCGAAGAGCCAGACGGCTGGCGCGCGCTGAGCGAGTTCCTCGGGCGGGTCGTGGACGCCGACGTCCATTCGCTCACGATGCACCTCGCGGGCACCTTCACCCCGACGCTGGAGATGGGGGAGGACGCGCGGCGCGCCGGTGAGCTGACGGCGGCGATGGTGGCGCGGGCACACGAGGGCGGGCGGCTGCGGGAGGACGTCGTCGCCGAGGACGTCGGGCTGATCCTGGAATGCTGTGCGGCGGTCCGGACGGCGGATCCGGAGCGGACCAAGGTGCTGCGCCGCCGCTACCTCGCCCTGCTCGTCGAAGGCCTGTCCGGGGACGGACCGCCGCTGCCCGGCCCGCCACCCGCGCCGGGCGAACTGGGCCGCTGGAAGTAGCAGGCGCCCCGGCAGGGGAGGGCCGGGCGCTACGCCCCATCGTCGCGACGAGCCCTGTGAGCGACAAGCCTGCCGAACGCCCTGAAGGGGGCTTCGCAGCACTCGGCGCCCTCAAGGACCCTTCAGGGCACCACGCTCCACAAAGGACACCCTGGAAGGGCTGATGAACGGGGCGTGAGATGGCGTGTCCCGAACGACGCGCCGGAGACGGTGAACGTCCGCAACGCGTCGTTCGGGACACGGGGGGCCGGGCTATCGCCGGGTGATCAGTCCCGGGAACCGACGGCGACGGTGGTGCGCTCGCGGTCGCGTTCGCGGCGGCGGATGAAGCGCCAGCCGACCGCGAGGACGATCGCGACCACCGGGATCGAGTAGAACGCGATCTTCTCGGGTCCGTCGGAGAAGCCCATCAACGCGATCACCAGCACGAGGAAGGCCAGCGTCGCCCAGCCCGTGTACGGGGCGCCGGGCATCCGGTAGCTCGGCCGCTCCAGCTCGCCCCGCAGTGCCGCCTGACGCAGCTTCATCTGCGAGACGATCAACGTCGCCCAGGTCGCCACGACGCCGAGCGAGGCGATCGCGATGGCGATGTCGAACGCGTCCTTCGGCACCAGATAGTTCAGCACCACGCCCAGCAGATAGGCGACCGAGGTGAACAGGATGCCGCCGTAGGGCACGTGGCGGCTGCTCATCCGGCTGACGAACTTCGGTGCTTCGCCCTTTTCGGACAGTGCCCGCAGGATGCGCCCGGTCGAGTACAGGCCCGAGTTGACCGAAGACAGCGCCGCGGTCAGCACGACGGCGTTCATGACGTCGCCGATGCCGGGGATGCCGAGGCGGGTGAAGACCGTGACGAACGGGCTTTCGTCGCCGCTGTAGAACGGCCACGGCAGCAGCATCGCCAGCAGCAGCACGGAACCGACGTAGAACACGGCGATCCGCCACACCACGCTGTTGATCGCCTTGGGCAGGACCTTGCGCGCGTCCTTGGTCTCCCCGGCGGCGATGCCGACGAGTTCGATGGCCGAGTAGGCGAAGATGACCGCCTGCAGCGTCATTAGCGTGATGCCCAGGCCGGCGGGGAAGATCCCGTCGTGGTTGGTGAGGTTCTGCACCCCGGCGGACGTGCCGCCGATGTTCGCCCCGCTGAGCACCAGGCCGAGGCCGGTGATCAGGAAGACGACGATGGCGAGGACCTTGACGACCGAGAACCAGAACTCGAGTTCGCCGAACAGCTTGACGCTCAACAGGTTCACCGCGAGGAGCACGCCGAGGGCGATCAGCGCGGTGATCCACTGTGGAATGCCGGGCAGCCACTTGTGCACGTAGATCGCGACGGCGGTGATCTCAGCGATGCCGGTCATGGCCCAGTTGAGCCAGTACAGCCAGCCCGAGGCGAACCCGGCCCAGGGGCCGATGAACTTTCGCGCGTACGTGACGAAACTACCCGAACTGGGCTCGTGCAGCACGAGTTCGCCGAGTGCACGCATGACGAAATAGGCTGCCGCGCCGCAGAGGGCGTAGGAGAAGATCAGCGACGGCCCGACCTGATGCAGCTTTCCGCCCGCGCCGAGGAAGAGCCCGACGCCGATCGCGCCACCGATCGCGATCATCTGCACCTGGCGTTTGCCGAGTGCTTTCGTGTAGCTGCCGCCCTGTTCGGGGCGTGGAGAGGAATCCATGGTTGCCAGACCGTAGACGGGGAGTGGCGAGTGATCTAGCGCACCAAGGAAAGACTTAAGGTGTGCTTGCGGTCACACCCGCCCCGCGGCGTTCGCGCGGGTATCACGCGAAGACTTTCGGGAACGGATGGCGCCGAGTTGCGGCGTCCGGGCGGCCCGCGTGCGGTAATGGAAGGTTTCACTCGCACTCTCGGGGTTCATACGTTTTCTTGACTTCACAAAACAGTGAAACCTCTGTACCTTCTGAAGTGGGCCCAGCAGACAGCGCGGCGGCCGAGCGACCTGGGGCGGACGCCGCGACCTCCCACCACTTTTTCGGAGTCGGCGATGACGCAGACCGTTCCGCTCGCTCAGGGCTTGCCCACCACCCGTGGCCGCTGCCCGTTCGACCCGCCCGAGGCGCTGACCGACCTCAGTGCCCGTTCGCCGATCAGCCGCCTGGTCTACCCGGACGGTCACGAGGGCTGGCTGATCACCGGGTACGCCGCCGCGAGGGCGGTGCTCGCGGACGTCCGGTTCAGCTCCCGCGCCGAGCTGCGGCGGACACCGATCCCGCACGCGTTCGCCAAGGAGAAGCCACGTCCGGCCCAGCCGGGGGCGCTGACCTCGTTCGACCCGCCGGAGCACACCCGGCTGCGGAAGCAGCTCACCGGCCAGTTCACCGTGCGGCGGATGCAGATGCTGGAGCCCCGCGTCGCGCGGATCACCGAGGAGCACCTCGACCGGATGGAGGAGGCGGGGCCACCGTGTGATCTGGTGACCGCTTTCGCGATGCCGATCCCGTCACTGGTGATCTGCGAACTGCTCGGAGTCCCGCTCGGGGAGCGGGATGGCTTCCAGAAGAACGCCTCGGTGCTGTTCAACCTGAAGTCCAGCGCCGAGGAGATCACCACGGCCATGGGCGCGGTGATGGCGTACATGGGCGAACTGGTCGAACGCAAGCGCGCCGAGCCGGACGAGCACCTGCTCAGCGGGTTGATCGAGGCCGGGGAACTCACCGGCGAGGAGCTGGCGACGATCGCCATGACGCTGCTCATCGCGGGCTACGAGACGACCGCGAACATGCTCGCGCTCGGGACGTTCGCGCTGCTTCGCAATCCGGAGCAGTTCGCGGCGCTGCGGGCCGACCCGAGCCTGGTCACCAACGCGGTCGAGGAGCTGATGCGCTACCTGAGCGTCATCCACGTGGGGCCGGGACGGACCGCGGTCGAGGACGTCGAAGTGGCGGGCCAGCTGATCCGGGCAGGGGAGTCGGTGGTCGTTTCGGTCCCGGCGGCCAATCGCGACCCCGAACGTTTCCCCGATCCCGACCGGCTCGACATCACGCGCCCGGCGACCGGGCACATCGGCTTCGGGCACGGGGTGCACCAGTGCCTGGGCCAGCAGCTGGCCAGGGTCGAGATGCGCATCGGATATCCGGCGCTGGCCAGGCGGTTCCCCGAGCTGCGGCTGGCGGTGCCTGCCGAGGAGGTACGGATGCGGGCGGACATGGCGATCTACGGGGTGCACGAGCTGCCCGTGGCCTGGTGAGCCGCTGACCGGGGGTGCGTACGGCGTGCC